>NZ_JAWOAI010000257.1:0-13952 GCF_033194735.1 Streptomyces sp. W16 | reverse complement strand
CTGGGCGGGCTGGACGCGTGCGTGGTCGTCGCCGAGCAGCGGCTGCCGCCCGTGCTGCGCGGCCGGGCCGCCCTCGTGTACGAACTGCGGCGCGGGGCGGTCGTGTTCAGCGGCGAGGCGGCCGAACGGGACTAGACGGGAGTGGCCGGGAGCAGGGCGAGGAGACGGACCGGCCCCCGCCGGGTCGACGGACCTGGCGGGGGCGGCGGGAGCGTTTCGACTCGGAAGCCGAGTCGGCTCAGGTACCGAGTCGACTCAGAAGTCGGGTCGACTCTGAGGTCGAATCGGCTCAGAAGTCGGGTCGGCTCAGAGGTCGAGCTGCTGCCCGGGCATGATCAGATCGGGGTCGCCGCCGATGACGGTCTTGTTGGCGGCGTAGATCTTCCGCCAGGTCGTCCCGTGCTCGGCCGCGATGCCGCTGAGGGTGTCGCCCGTGCGGACCGTGTAGTCGCCGCGGGACGTGCCGCGCGAGGCGTTGTTCGTGCCCCGGTCCGGCGTCTTCGCCGCCGGCTTCGACGGGGCGGACTTCTTGGTCGACTTGACCGTCGACTCGGTGGACGACTTCTTCGTCGTCTTCGGCGTCTTCGCCTTGGTGGACTTCTCGGTGACCGTTCCGGAGGAGGCCGCGGGTGCACTGCCGCTCGCTCCGGCCCGGGCCGAACAGACCGGCCAGGCGCCCCAGCCCTGGGCGTGCTGGACCTTGGTGGCCACGGTGATCTGCGCGGACCGGGAGGCCTGGTCGGCGGTGGCCGCGTAGGCCGAGCCGCCGTAGGCGCGCCAGGTGCCGGCGGAGAACTGGAGTCCTCCGTAGTAGCCGTTACCGGTGTTGATGTGCCAGTTGCCGCCGCTCTCGCACTGGGCGATGCGGTCCCACACTCCGCTGTCGGCCGCCGCGGCGTTGCCGGTGGCCGCCAGCACGCCCAGGGGGGCGAGCAGGGCCGCTCCGGCGAGGACCGCCGTCGTCCGCGCCTGACCCTTGCGGTGGGTCTCAGGCGTGTTGTCGCGAGTGGTATCGGCACATTCGGACATGTAGTTCCCTCTCCAGCAACCCGGGGTCCCCCAAGGCGGTTCGCGGCTCCCACGCATCGACGTGGTCCTCGCGCTCCGCCCCGTCCGCCGGCGGCTGTGCTGTTGAACTGGCTTGATCGGCCGGCGGACGTGTCCCGAGCGGTGCTCGTTGCACACGGTGGAGGAATGTACGGACGTGGACGAGCCGGTGTCGACCAACGGCCCGTCGTGCCAGGCCAGTTGACCGTTACCCGAGGTAGCGGCATTTTCCGGCCACCCACTACATTCCCTCATTTACTGATTTTTCGACCAACCGCCCCCTAACGCTGTGACTCGGTTCACGCAACCAACTCCCTTGCATTTCCATGCAGTTGACAGGGAGTGTCCGATTCCGTACCCGGTGTGACCCTGTGCTTCGGTTGGTTGGATTCGGTTCGCTCTGGAGCGTGACTCCCGCCACAGATCGTCCGTTGTCTTCTTCATGAGCCCGGGACCCACCGGGCACCGCATTCCGAGGGAGCCACCCGTGCCGCGCATGCTCGACGTCAGCGACGACGTACGCGCCGAGATCGGCGACGAAGAAGCCGACCGGCTGCTCGCCGGAGACAACGCCCCGGGCAGTTACGACTGCACGTCGTGCCGCACCCAGGGCGACTCCGATCAGGAGCGCACCAGCACCGTCCTGTTCATCGGCGACGAGACCGCCGTCCTCGCCTTCGCCCACGCCACCTGCCTGCCGTCCCAGATCGTCCAGGTCACCGAGGAGCAGCTGCAGGGCGCCGTCCGCTCCATCAGCGGCAACGCGCACGCCCCGGCCGGCACACCGGAGAAGGCCGTACCCGAGCAGGCCGTGCTCGGTGTGACCAGCGGACTCGTCCTGATCTCAGGGGAGTTGCACCCCGCCCTGGTGGTCGAGCCGACCGCGGCCATCGTGCGGCCCGGCTCGACCGGCGCCGGCGACGACTTCCTGCCGCTGCTGATCGAGCAGGGCTTCATGCCGCTCAGCGAGATCACCACCGTGCCGCCGGTGCTGCACGGCTGGTCGGTGCTGCTCGCCGCGGGCCAGCTGCACGCGGTGCTGCAGCCGAGCAGCAACGGCGGCTCCCCGGTGGCCTGGTGGCAGGCGCACCAGGCGCTCCAGGTCACCGACAGCTGGCGGGCCGCCGCCAACAAGCACCAGCAGGTGCTGATGTTCGCGGCACCGGTGGGCTCGATCGGCCGTCAGCCCCGCGAGGACCTGCTGCGCAGCGCGCTCGACAAGGCGGCGGCGAACGGCAAGCTGGTCGGCTCCGCGCTCCCGCTCGCGGGCACCTGAGCCGCATCCCTTCAGGTCACGCGTCGTTTGGACATACGTGCACGCATACGATGTTCCCCGCAGCCGGCCCTACCAGTCGATCCCGTCCTCGCGATCGGACCGGGACAGCACCGGCGGCCCATCGGCCACGCCGATCTACGACCGGCTCTACTCGGAGTGGGTCAAGACCTTCCGCTCGCTGCCGGGTGACCGCAGCGGCGAGGAGGAGCTGGGCTTCACCGCCTTCGGGCACAGCCCGCACAGCACCGGCTCGTTCGGCGGCGGTTCGTTCGGCGGGAGTTCGTACAGCGCGTACAGCGCGGGGGCCTACAGCGCCCGGCAGCAGTCGCAGTGGCAGCGCGTCGGACAGCTCGGTCACGTCGGCCAGCAGCACGGCCACACCGGGATGCACCACATCCCGGCCCTCCCGCCCGGCCCACGCCGAGGCATCTGACGCGGCACGCACACGAGGAGGGCGGCCCCTGTTGAGACAGGGGCCGCCCTCCTCGTCGTAGAACCGGCCGTAATACGGCTGCCGCTGCGGCTACTTCTTCTTGCCGCGCTTCTCGCGCACCCGTACCGAGATGTGGATCGGGGTGCCCTCGAAGGCGAACTCCTCGCGCAGGCGGCGCTCGATGAAGCGGCGGTAGCCCGCCTCGATGAAGCCGGAGGCGAAGAGCACGAAGCGCGGGGGCTTGGTGCCGGCCTGGGTGCCGAAGAGGATGCGGGGCTGCTTGCCGCCGCGGACCGGGTGCGGGTGGGCGGCGACCAGCTCGCCGAGGAAGGCGTTCAGGCGGCCCGTCGGGACACGCGTCTCCCAGCCGGCGAGGGCGGTCTCGATGCCCGGGACCAGCTTCTCCATGTGGCGGCCGGTGCGCGCCGAGATGTTCACCCGGGGCGCCCACGCGACCTGGGCCAGCTCGGTCTCGATCTCGCGCTCCAGGTAGTAGCGGCGCTCCTCGTCGAGGGTGTCCCACTTGTTGAAGGCGAGGACGATGGCGCGGCCCGCCTCCACGGCCATGGTGACGATGCGCTGGTCCTGCACCGAGATGGACTCGGAGGCGTCGATCAGGATGACCGCGACCTCCGCCTTCTCCACGGCGGCGGCGGTGCGCAGCGAGGCGTAGTAGTCGGCGCCCTGCTGGAGGTGGACGCGCTTGCGGATGCCCGCCGTGTCGACGAACTTCCAGGTCACGCCGCCGAGTTCGATGAGCTCGTCGACCGGGTCACGGGTGGTGCCCGCGACCTCGTTGACGACGACGCGCTCCTCGCCCGCCACCTTGTTCAGCAGCGAGGACTTGCCGACGTTCGGGCGGCCGATCAGGGCGATCCGGCGGGGGCCGCCGACCGCGACGCCGAAGGTCTGCTCGGGCGCCTCCGGCAGCGCCTCCAGGACGGCGTCCAGCATGTCGCCGGTGCCGCGGCCGTGCAGCGCGGAGACCGGGTGCGGCTCGCCGAGGCCCAGGGACCACAGATAGGAGGCGTCGGACTCGCCGCTCAGACCGTCGACCTTGTTGGCGGCCAGCACTACGGGCTTGCCGGCCTTGCGCAGCAGCCGTACGACCGCCTCGTCGGTGTCGGTGGCGCCGACCTTGGCGTCGACGACGAAGACGACCGCGTCGGCAGCCTCGATCGCGTACTCGGCCTGGGCGGCCACGGAGGCGTCGATGCCGAGGACGTCCTGCTCCCAGCCGCCGGTGTCGACGACCTTGAAGCGCCGGCCCGCCCACTCGGCCTCGTAGGTGACGCGGTCGCGGGTGACGCCGGGCTTGTCCTCCACGACGGCCTCGCGGCGGCCGATGATGCGGTTGACGAGAGTCGACTTACCGACGTTCGGCCGGCCGACTACGGCGAGGACGGGCAGCGGCCCGTGACCGGCCTCCTCGATGGCCCCCTCGACGTCCTCGATGTCGAAGCCCTCTACGGCGGCGAGCTCCATGAACTCCGCGTACTCGGCGTCGCCGAGCGCCCCGTGCTCGTGGTCCTCGCCGGAGCCGTCGGGCTGGATCTGGTCGTTCATGAAGTCGGTACCTCGTTCATCGTGGTGATCGGTGGAGCCCCCGGAATTTCGGGTGATCCACTACTCAAGTGTCTCTTAGCGCCCGGTGAGGCGCCTGGCATCGTCCAGGTGGGCGGCCAGCTGCTTCTGGATCCGTTCGGTCGCCTCGTCCAGCGCCTTGCGGGTACGGCGGCCGGAGCCGTCGCCCGCCTCGAACGGGTCGCCGAAGACGACGTCGACGCGGGAGCGCAGCGGGGGCAGCGCCTTTATCAACCGTCCGCGCCGCTCCGAGCTTCCCAGCACGGCCACCGGCACGATCGGAGCGCCGCTGCGGACCGCGAAGTAGGCGAGCCCCGCGCGCAGTGAGGCGAAGTCTCCCTCGCCCCGGGTGCCCTCGGGAAAGATACCGAGGACGCCGCCGGCCGACAGGACGTCCAGTGCCCGGGTGATCGCCGTGCGGTCGGCGATCGAGCGGTCCACCTTCAGCTGGCCGATGCCGAGCAGGAAGGGGTCCAGCGGGCCGACGAACGCCTCCTTCTTGATCAGGAAGTGCGTCGGCCGGGGTGCCACGCCCATGACCATCGGGCCGTCGATGCCGTGGGAGTGGTTGACGGCGAAGATCACCGGGCCGGCGGCGGGCACCTTCCAGGAGCCCAGCACGCGCGGCTTCCACAGCCCGTACATCAGGCCGACGCCGATGCGCCGGCCGACCTCGGCGCCGCGTTCCGACGGAACGGCTGGAGCGGTTGGCGCGGTCACTTGGCGGCCCGCTTCTCCCCGACGAGGGTGACGACGCACTCGATGACCTGCTGGAGCGTGAGGTCTGAGGTGTCCACCTCGACCGCGTCGTCCGCCTTGGCGAGCGGCGAGGTCTTGCGCGAGGAGTCGGCCGCGTCCCGCTTCAGCAGCGCCTCGCGGGTGGCCTGTACGTCGGCACCCTTCAGCTCGCCGCTGCGGCGGGCGGCCCGCGCCTCCGGGGAGGCGGTGAGGAAGATCTTCAGGTCGGCGTCGGGCAGCACGGTCGTACCGATGTCCCGCCCCTCCACCACGATCCCCCGCTCCGCGTCGGCGGCCAGCGAACGCTGCAGCTCGGTGATCCGGGCCCGCACCTCGGGCACCGCGCTGACCGCGCTGACCTTGGAGGTGACCTCCTGGGTGCGGATCGGTCCTGCCACGTCCACGCCGTCGACGCTGATCGTCGGGTTCGCCGGGTCGGTGCCCGAGACGATCTCCGCCTTGCCCGCCGCGTCGGCGATCGCGGTGGGGTCGGTCAGGTCGATCCCGTTGTTCACCATCCACCAGGTGATCGCCCGGTACTGGGCGCCGGTGTCCAGATAGCTCAGCCCGAGCTGCGCGGCCACGGCCTTCGACGTGCTCGACTTGCCCGTGCCGGAGGGGCCGTCGATGGCGACAATCACTGCCGGGGCGGTCCGGGCGGCGCCGTTTTCCACGGGAGGACACCTTCCTGGTGCGGTGTGGTGGGAGTCTGCGGGGCGCGATCGTGCCCCGCACAAGGTTACTGGCTCCCCGCACGGCGGATTACTGCCGGATGGCCGGGCGGCACTACTGCCGGATCGCCCACCCTCGCTCGCGCAGCGCGGCCGTCAGAACGGGCGCCGCCTTCGGCTCCACCATCAGCTGCACCAGACCGGCCTGTTGCCCGGTCGCGTGCTCGATGCGTACGTCCTCGATGTTGACCCCCGCCATCCCCGCGTCCGCGAAGATCCGGGCCAGCTGGCCCGGCTGGTCGTCGATGAGGACGGCCACGATCTCGTAGGCGCGCGGCGCGGATCCGTGCTTGCCGGGGACCCGGACCTGCCCCGCGTTGCCGCGTCGCAGCACGTCCTCGATGCCGCCCACGCCCTCCCGGCGCTTGCCCTCGTCGGCGGACTGCAGGGAGCGCAGCGCCCGCACCGTCTCCTCCAGGTCCCCGGCGACATCGGTGAGCAGGTCGGCGACCGGCCCCGGGTTCGCGGAGAGGATGTCGATCCACATGCGGGGGTCGGAGGCGGCGATCCGGGTCACGTCCCGGATGCCCTGCCCGCACAGCCGTACGGCGGCCTCCTCGGCGTTCTCCAGCCGAGCGGCGACCATGCTGGACACCAGGTGGGGCATGTGGGAGACGAGGGCGACCGCGCGGTCGTGGGCGTCGGCGTCCATGACGACCGGTACGGCACGGCAGTGCGAGACCAGTTCCAGGGCGAGGTTCAGCACCTCGGTGTCGGTGTCGCGGGTGGGCGTCAGCACCCAGGGGCGGCCCTCGAAGAGGTCGCCGGTCGCGGCCAGCGGGCCCGACTTCTCGCGGCCGGACATGGGGTGCGAGCCGATGTACGACGACAGGTCCAGGCCGAGCGCCTCCAGCTCGCGGCGCGGGCCGCCCTTGACGCTGGCCACGTCCAGGTAGCCACGCGCCACGCCCCGGCGCATCGCGTCGGCGAGCACAACGGCCACCAGCGCGGGCGGGGCGGCGACGATCGCGAGGTCCACGGGACCCTCCGGCGCCTCCTCCGTACCGGCGCCGAGCGCGGCGGCCGTACGAGCCTGCTCGGGGTGGTGGTCGGCGAGGTGGACGACGACCCCGCGTGAGGCGAGGGCGAGCGCGGCGGACGTGCCGATGAGCCCGGTGCCGATGACGAGCGCGGTCCTCACTGGGCGATGTCCTTGCGGAGGGCGGCGGCGGCACCGAGGTAGACGTGCGCGATGTCGGTGCGGGGCAGGTCGGACTCGATGTGCGCGAGGACGCGGACCACGCGGGGCAGCGCGCCCTCTATGTCGAGTTCCTGCGCGCAGATCAGCGGTACGTCGGCGAAGCCGCTGCCGAGCTTGCGGGCGGCGGCGGCCGGGAAGTCGCTGTGCAGGTCGGGCGTGGCCGTGAACCAGACGCTGATCAGGTCGTCGGCGGTGAGGCCGTTGCGCTCCAGGACCGCGGTCAGCAGCTCGCCGACCCGCTCGTCCATGTGGCCGGCCTCGTCCCTGTCCAGTTGGACGGCGCCCCGGACCGCTCGTACCGCCACTGCTCTGCTCCTCGCTGATGTACAACCCGGCTCTCTGTACAACCAGCCTAGTCAGCCCGCCCGGCAGGGGTGCCCGGCGCCCGCCCCCTGAGACAGGTCACAGGGACTGCTGCCGGACCAGTTCCTCCAGCGAGGCGGCCTGGGGCAGCTGCCCGTCCGGGGTGAGCCTGTCGACGGCCTGGGGCAGCGCCTGCGCGAGCTCGGTCGCGGCCTGGTCCGGGGTGACACCGGCCTGCTGGGCGACCTGCTGCAGGGTCTCGTCGGGCAGCGCCTGCTGGATCTGGGCGCCGGTGACGGACTGGTTCTCGCCGGTGCCGATCCAGGACTGCGCCTGATCGGTCAGCCCGGACTTGGTGAGCATGTCCAGGAGCCCGCCCAGCGGACTGCCGCCGTTGCCGCCACTGCCGCCCGAACCGCCGCCGAGGGACCCGAGCAGCGCGCCCAGGATGTTGCCAGCGGAACCGCCGCTCTGTCCGCCTCCGCCCAGAAGACCGCCGAGAAGGCTGCCGAGATCGTTGCCCGCCATGACGCACGCCTTTCGAGAACGGCCGGCCGCAGGTCGGGGCCCGGCCTCGAACCCTGCCAATGTCACCTGAATCATCCGGTTCCGCTACTTGGGGTGAGATCATCCCCGTATGCCTCTTTACCCACGGCCCCGAGTCCGCTCTCATGGGCTGGTAGCTCGCCTCGGGGGAGGACAGTAATGAAGCGTCCTGGACCACTGCTCACTCTTCTGGCGGGCCTGTTGTTGGGCCTGTTCATGCTGACGCTCAACGTGACGTCGGGGACGAAGACCGCATCGTCCTCGTACAGCGAGGCAACGCCGTCGGTGTCCCCGAAGAAATCGGTGCCCGCGTCACCGACTCCGACCGTCACGCCCAGCCCGACACCGTCGAAGTCGGCCGTGCCGAACGCCAGTTACGCCGGACGCACCGACGACGACACCGCCTCGGTCGCCGTGACGATCCGCGACGGCAAGGCGGTCGCGTACTTCTGCGACGGCCGCTACAAGGAGGCCTGGCTGCGGGGCCCGGTCGCGGACGACGGCACGATGAAACTCACCGCCCCGAACGGCGCCGTACTCGACGGAAAGCTCCAGCAGGGCAAGAAGATCCTCGGCACCGTCAAGGACGAGGGCCGGAAGTACGCGTTCACCGCCGACAAGGCCGTCAAACCGTCCGGCCTGTGGCGCGCGACGGCCAAGGTGCGCGGCGCCAAGATCGACGGCGGCTGGATCGTGCTGCCGAACGGCCGCCAGACCGGCATCGTCACCCGCGACGGCAAGGCCGCCTCCGCACCCCGTATCGACCCGGAGACCGGCGCGGTCACGGTCGACGGACAGCAGCTCACGGCACAGCCCGTCACCCCCTGACCCACCATCCGCCTCAGGGAGCCGATCATGACCGCCGACCCGAACGCCGCCACCCAGTCCTACCCCCCGCGACCGCCCGCGCGCCCCCACGACAGCCCCGCCCGCTACCTGGTCCCGGCCCTGGTAGCCGCTGCGGTAGCCGTCGGACTCGGCGTCTACGGCAAGGTCCACGACCCGGCGGGCACCGCCTTCAACCTCGCCGGCTTCAGCAGCACGGGCGCGGTGAAGTCCTGGCTGGCGACGACCGCGTTCTTCTTCGCCCTCGTCCAGGTCGTCTCGGCCTTCATGGTCTACGGCAAGCTGCCGGGACCGAGCTGGTCGGCGACGCTGCACCGCTGGTCGGGGCGGATCGCGTTCCTGGTGGCGGTGCCGGTCGCGGTGCACTGCCTCTACGCGTTCGGCTACCAGACGTACTCGACACGCGTGATGTGGCATTCCGTCCTGGGATGCCTGTTCTTCGGCGCCTTCAGTGCCAAGATGCTGCTGCTCCGCTCGGAGCGCCTCCCCGGCTGGCTGCTGCCGCTCGTCGGCGGACTCGTCTTCACCGGCCTCACCCTGCTCTGGCTGACATCCGCCCTCTGGTTCTTCCGCACCTTCGGAGTGACTACATGACCGACAGCTCGACGCGCCGCACGGTCCTCGCGACGGGTGCGGCCGCCGCGCTCGCCGCCGGATGCAGCAAGTACGGCGACAGCAACGACTCCTCGGGCTCGTCGTCCGTAAAGGCTTCCGGCGGCCAGGAGTTGGCGAAGACCGCCGACATCCCGGTCGGCGGCGGCAAGATCCTCAAGGCCCAGAAGATCGTGGTGACCCAGCCGAAGAAGGACGAGTTCAAGGCCTTCTCGGCGATCTGCACCCACCAGGGCTGCACGGTGAGCGCCGTCGCGAACGGCACGATCAACTGCCCGTGCCACGGCAGCAAGTTCAACATCGCGGACGGTTCCGTGGCGGGCGGCCCGGCGCCGAAGCCGCTGCCGGCGGAGCAGATCACGGTGGAGGGAAATTCGATCCACCTGGCGTGAGCTGCCGCGTACGCTCCCGGAATGCACCCCGAGTCCCTGGTCCGCGACCACACGATCTACGCCTGCGTGATGGGTTCGCGCGCCTTCGGCCTGGCGACGGAGGGCAGCGACACGGACCGCCGGGGCGTGTTCCTCGCCCCCACTCCCCTCTTCTGGCGCTTCGAGAAACCGCCGACGCATGTGGAGGGCCCGGCCCAGGAGCAGTTCAGCTGGGAGTTGGAGCGCTTCTGCGAACTGGCCCTGCGCGCCAACCCCAACATCCTGGAGTGCCTCCACTCCCCGCAAGTCGAGCACGTCGACGACACCGGCCGTGAACTCCTCGCCCTGCGCGACGCGTTCCTCTCCCGCCAGGTCCACGAGACGTTCACGCGCTACGCGTTGGGCCAGCGCAAGAAGCTGGAGTCCGACATCCGCCTGCACGGAGCGCCCCGCTGGAAACACGCGATGCATCTGCTCCGCCTGCTGATGAGCGCCCGCGACCTGCTCCGCACGGGCACCCTGACGATTGACGTAGGCGACCAGCGCGACCCTCTGCTCTCCGTCAGACGCGGCGAAGTCCCGTGGCCGGAGGTCGAGTTGTGGATGACCCGCCTGGCGACGGAGACGGACGAGGCGGCGGCCCGCACCCCCCTCCCACCGGAACCGGACCGGCGCCGGGTGGAGGACTTCCTGATCCGGGTCCGCCGCGCCTCAGCCCTCCAGCCGGACCCGGACGACGAACTCGTGCAGGGCGTCGTGGGCACCCGGGGCGTCCGGCAGGGCTGACGCCTCCTGTGCGTCGTCCAACTCGCCGTGCAGGCCCTCGACATCGGCCAGCACACGCGCGTGGTCGACGTCGGCGCCCCCGTGCTCCAGCTCCGCCTTCGCCGCGATCAGCTCCGGCAGATACGGGGGTGCGTCGACCTCCCCGAGCAGCGTGGGTAGATGGGCCTGCAGCTCGCCGCTGCGCATCAGATGGATGCCGGTGAGCAGCACACGGAACGTGTAGAGCAGCGGCTTGAGTTCACCGGTCTTCTCGAACAGCCCCCACTGGGTGGTGGCGAACCCCCTGTAGTGGTGGGCGTGATGGCTGGTGAGGACGCCCGGTGCGAGGGCCGCCAACTCCCGGTGGGCGTCGGTGGTGTGCACGACGAGCGGGGACAACAGCTGCTCCAGCACATAGCCGTTGCGCCGCAGCATCAGCCGCACGAACTTGCGCAGGTCGTGGGTGACGAGGTCCATCTCGACGCCGTCCCGCAGCCACATCTTCGACCGTGTCTCGTCCGGCTCGCGCAGGCCGACGAGTTCGGCTGTCGGCAGCAGGTGCACGCCCCTGAGGTCCACGTCCGAATCGCGGGACGGGAAGCCGTAGAGGTGCGCGCCGGAGACCGTGGCGAAGAGCAGGGGGTCGGGCTGCTCAGCCACCACGGGCTTGAGGTCGATGTCCAGAACGTCGATCATCGGTCAAGCGTCCCAGAGGGCCCCGAGCGCCAGCAGCTCGCCCCGGTACTCGATCCGCCCCGCCCACTCCTCGGGCCAGACATCCGCACCGAGGTGCGCGCCCGCGAACGCCCCGGTGAGGCAGGCGATCGAGTCCGAGTCGCCGGATGTGCAGGCGGCGCGGCGCAGGGCGGTAACCGGTTCCTCGACGAAGAGGAGGAAGCACAACAGCCCGGTAGCCAGGGCCTCTTCGGCGATCCAGCCCGCACCGGTGGCCAGACACGGGTCGGTCTCCGGGGAGTTGGCGCGTACCGCGTCCTGGAGTCGGTCCAGGATCTCCAGGCAGTCGTCCCAGCCGCGCGCGATGAAGTGCTCGGGCGTGGGGTCCTGGCTCCGGGTCCACAGGTCGCCGAGCCAGCGGTGGTGGTAGCGGGTGCGGTTCTCCACGGCGTACGACCGCAGCAGCCCGACCAGTCCGGTGGGCTCGGCGCCCTGCGCGAGCAGCCGTACGGCGTGTGCGGTGAGGTCGGACGCGGCGAGTGCGGTCGGGTGGCCATGGGTGAGCGCGGACTGCAACTGGGCCGCGCCGGACCGCTGTTCGTTGCTCAGACCGGGGACGAGCCCGATCGGCGCGACGCGCATGTTGGCCCCGCAGCCCTTCGAACCGATCTGGCTGGCGTCCTGCCAGAGCCGGTCCTCGGCCTTCAGCAGGTTGCAGGCGACGAGGCAAGTCCGGCCGGGGGCACGGTTGTTGTCCGGCGACAGGTACCAGTCCACGAACTCCTCGCGCACCGGCCGCTCCATCCGCTTCGGGCCAAGCAGCCCTCGATCCATGGCAGTTCGCAGCCCCCGTCCCAACGCCAGTGTCATCTGGGTGTCGTCGGTGACGATCGCGGGCCTCGGCAGCTCCATCTCCCGCCAGGGACCGCACTTGGCGAGGATGGAGGGCACGTCGTTGAACTCGGTCGGGAAGCCGAGCGCGTCCCCGAGGGCGAGGCCCACCAGGGCTCCGGTGGCGGCGCGCTTGCGGACGCTGGTCGTGGTCATGCGGGGTTCCCTTCCCGGGTCGGGCGGAGCAGCGGCGGATACAGGGTGGTGGCGGTCCCGGCGCGGTACAGCGCGGCCGGCTTGCCGCGACCGCCGGTCAACTTGGCGCCGCCGAGCACCGGTTCGACGAAACCCGGCGTGGCGAGCACCTTGCGGCGGAAGTTGGGGCGGTCCAACTCGGCACCCCACACGGTCTCGTAGACCTGCTGCAGCTCCCCGAGCGTGAACTCGGGCGAGCAGAAGGCGGTGGCGAGGGAGCTGTACTCCAGCTTGGCGCCCACCCGTTCGTGCGCGTCGGCCAGGATCCGGTCGTGGTCGAAGGCGAGCGGCCCGAGCGCGTCGTACGGCAACCAGCGGGCCTGCGCCGCGTCGCTGCCGGCGTGCGGTTCGGGCGGGTCGGGCAGCAGTGCGGCGAAGGCGACGGTGACGACCCGCATCCGGGGGTCGCGGTCGGGCTCGCTGTAGGTGCGCACCTGCTCCAGGTGGAGCCCGGAGACGTCCGACAGGCCGGTCTCCTCGGCGAGTTCACGCCGGGCGGCCGTCTCCGCGGACTCGTCGGGCTGCACGAAGCCGCCGGGCAGCGCCCAGTGTCCGGCGTACGGCTCCTGGCCGCGCTCGACGAGCAGGACGTGCAGGGCGCCGGCCCGGATCGTGAGGACGGCGAGGTCGGCGGTGACGGCGAAGGGTTCGAAGGCGTACTTGTCGTAGGCCGGTGTTGCGGTCATGGTGATCCACCCCGTTAATAGTCACTTCGACTATAAAGAATGGCCGCGGTCCCGCACAACCCCCGCACTCGACGAAAGCGAGACGCCGAAAACGAAGGGGCCGAAAACGAAGCGGCCGGCCCCGGAGAATTCCGGAACCGGCCGCCACAAGCAGGCCATGAACAGGCAGGCCTAGAGATCGACTTCCTGCATCAGCATGCCGACCTCGGTGTTCGACAGCCGTCGCAGCCAGCCCGACTTCTGGTCGCCCAGGGTGATCGGACCGAAGGAGACGCGGACCAGCTTGTCGACCGGGAAGCCGGCCTCCGCGAGCATGCGCCGCACGATGTGCTTGCGGCCCTCGTGGAGGGTCACCTCGACCAGGTAGTTCTTGCCGGTCTGCTCGACGACCCGGAAGTGGTCCGCACGCGCGTACCCGTCCTCCAGCTGGATGCCGTCCTTCAGCTGCTTGCCCAGATCGCGCGGGATCGGGCCCACGATGTGCGCGAGGTAGGTCTTCTTCACGCCGTACTTGGGGTGGGTCAGCCGGTGCGCCAGCTCGCCGTGGTTGGTGAGCAGGATCACACCCTCGGTCTCGGTGTCGAGCCGTCCGACGTGGAAAAGGCGCGTCTCGCGGTTGGTGACGTAGTCGCCGAGGCACTGCCGGCCCTCGGGGTCCTCCATCGTCGCGACGACACCGGCGGGCTTGTTCAGCGAGAAGAACTGGTACGACTGCGTCGCCACCGTCAGCCCGTCGACCTTGATCTCGTCGTGCTCCGGGTCGACCCGCAGCCCCTGCTCGACCACGATCTCGCCGTTGACCTCGACGCGGGACTGCTCGATCAGCTCCTCGCAGGAGCGCCGGGAGCCGTAGCCCGCGCGGGCGAGGACCTTCTGCAGCCGCTCGCCCTCCTGCTCGGCGCCCGGGAAGGTCTTGGGCGGCTTGATGTCCTTCTTGCCCGCGTACCGCTCCCGGTTGCGCTCCTCGGCCCGCGCGTCGTACTCACGCGAGGTCGCCGGCGCCCAGCGCCCGCGCCCGGTGCCCTGACCCTGCTTGGGGCCGCCCTTGGCAC
>NZ_JAWOAI010000256.1:0-13969 GCF_033194735.1 Streptomyces sp. W16 | reverse complement strand
CACCGCCCGCGCCTCGGGCAGCAGCCGCTCCCCCGCCCCCGTGAGCCGCACCCGCCGGGGCGACCGGTCGAACAGCTCGGCGCCCAACTCCCGCTCCAGCCGCCGGATCTGCTGACTGACCGCCGACTGCACGATGTGCAGTCCCTCGGCGGCACGCCCGAAGTGCAGCTCTTCGGCGACCGCGACGAAGTAGGTGAGCTGCCGCAGTTCCATGGCCCCGACTCTAGAGGGGGCTCCTGGACTCCTGTTTCAATGAGCTCCCTGATAGGAGTGATAGGCATGGTGTCCACGGACCGTTTCCTCGCCTTCGCGGCGATGTCGCTGCTGGTGATCGTGATCCCGGGACCCAGCGTCCTGTTCGTCATCGGCCGCGCGCTGGCCCACGGCCGCCGCACGGCGGTGGCGACGGCGATCGGCAACGTCTTCGGCTCGTACGTCCTGGTGGCGGCGGTGGCGTTCGGCATCGGTTCGTTGGTGGAGCGGTCGGTCACGATCTACCTGACGGTGAAACTCGCGGGCGCGGCCTACCTCGTGTACCTCGGGGTCCAGGCATTCCGCCACCGCAAGGACCTGAAGGCCTCGGCGATGCGAACGGCCGCCACGGCAGAACCACGCGGCGACCTCCGCACGGTCCTCGACGGCGCCCTCGTGGGCGTCACCAACCCCAAGGGCGTGGTGTTCTTCGCCGCCGTGCTCCCCCAGTTCGTCAACCACTCGGCCGGCCACGTCCCGCTCCAGATGCTCCTGCTGGGCCTGATCCCGATCTCCATCGGCCTGGTCACGGACACCCTGTGGGGCCTGACCGCCTCCGCGGCCCGCACCTGGTTCGCCGGCTCCGACCGCCGCCTGTCCCTGATCGGCGGCGCGGGCGGCTGCACGATGATCGGCCTGGGCGTGACGGTCGCGGTGACGGGCCGCGCGGACTGAGCTTCTACGGTCCTACGACCGTCCCGAACCGGATGTCGTACGACGTCCCCGGGTGCATGGTGTCGAGCATCCGCGCCCCTTCGGCGGTCACGTCGTCCCGCTCGGCCTTGGTCAGCCTGCCGAAGGGTTCGATGACGAGGTGGCCGTCGCCTTCGTCGAGCTTCCAGACCCCGGCGAGGAAGCCGTCGACGAGGAGCGTGCGGTGGGCGACGTTGCCCTGCCAGGCGCGGCCCCAGTACTCGGCCGGTACGACCCGGGTGCGGTCGGCGTGGGAGAGGAGCAGGTTGTCGAACTCGGGCAGGAAGCGCGGCGGGGCCGGAGTGTCGGCGGCGGGGCGGGGCGCGTCCGGGAGGTCGAAGAGTTCGACGCCGTTGGGGTCATAGAAGGTGACGAGCCGCGGACGCAGTCGCTCGAAGGCCTCACGCAGCCGGGTGAGGCCCGCCCAGGTCTGCATGTCCTTCACGGAGGCCGGACCGAAGGCGGCGAGATAGCGCAGGACGGTCTCGTCCGGGTCGGGCGCGGGTTCGGCGGGCCGCCCCAGCCAGTGCTCGGCGGTGGTGAGCGCGACCTGACCGCTCTTTCCCCACAGTCCGCGCGGGGTGACCTGGACGAGCGGCAGCTTGCAGCGGGCGGCGATCGCGAGGGCCTGCGGGTCGGCGTCCGGCCACTCGACGAGCAGCGCCTCGCGCAACTCCTTCATGGTGCGCGGCTCGGCCTCGACGAGTTCACGGGCGAGTAGGGCGAGCCGGTCCAGGTCGACGCCGGCGAGCCCCTTGCGGAAGCCGCCCAGCTCACGATCACGGGCGGCCTGCACCAGCGGGCGCAGGGTGAGGCAGTCGGCGGCGCTGTGGGTGTGGATGGTCGAGCGCATGGTGACGATGCGGACGACCGCGCGCTCGGCCATCAGTCCGGAGAGTTCCTCGGGCGTGAAGCCGTCGAGACGGGCGGCGAGGGCGTAGTACGGCGGCTTGACGTTCTGGGCCTGGAGGCCGAGGAGATGCTCGACGGCGGCTCCGGCGGCGAGCGGTGAACGGCGCAGGAGGAGCTGCCGGTCGAGGGTGGCGCGGTTGAGGGCGCGGATGTCGAGTACGGGAGCGGTGGGAGTCTTCGCCTTGATCACCTTGCGCACGCTAGCGACGATTGCGGACACCTTCGGTCCGCAACCCTCACCGCCGTCACCACTCTCACCGATTTCCGGAGCCCGTGCCGACGCCCGGGTCCTTTGCCCCGTATATCCTGCTCGTGCTCCGTGATCACGCAGCCGTAGGCCCGATCGAGAGGCACCGCGATGCCCCAGCGACGCGCCCGCCCCACCTCGAAGAACAGCAGGACCGGCGGGAAGCCCGGCTGGCGCCGCACGCCCGCCGCACCCCCGCCCCCCACGCCCGAGCCCCCGCTCTCCGCCACCGACGCACCCCCCTCCGAACCTTCCGACGCGGGCAGCGTCGTCCAGGCCGCGCTGTACCGGGACGGGGTGCGGGTCTCGGCGCCGGACACCCTCGCCGACACCTTCCGCGAGCTGCGCGAACAGCCGTCCGGCATGGCCTGGATCGGCCTCGCCCGCCCCACCGAACGCGAACTCCTTTCCCTGGCCGAGGAGTTCGACCTCCACCCGCTGGCGGTGGAGGACGCGATGGAGGCCCACCAGCGCCCGAAACTGGAGCGCTACGGCGAGACGCTGTTCGTAGTCCTGAGCGCGGCCCGCTACCTGGACACCACGGAGGAGGTCGACTTCGGCGAACTGCATGTCTTCGTCGGCCCGGACTTCGTGATCACGGTCCGGCACGGCGCGGCCCCCGATCTGTCGGCGGTGCGCCAACGCATGGAGGAATCACCGGAGTTGCTGAAACTCGGCCCCGAGGCGGTGCTGTACGCGATCCTCGACGCGGTCGTCGACGGCTACGTGCCCGTGGTCACCGGCGTCCAGATCGACATCGACGAGATCGAGACGGAGGTCTTCCGCGGCGACCCCGCGGTCTCCCGCCGCATCTACGAACTCTCCCGCGAAATGGTCGAGTTCCAGCGTGCCACCCGCCCCCTGGTCGGCATGCTGCACAGCCTGATGGCGGGCTTCGCGAAGTACGGCACGGACGAGGAACTCCAGCGTTACCTCCGCGACGTCGCCGACCACGTCACCCACACCAGCGAACGAGTCGACGGCTTCCGCCAGGCCCTCAGCGACATCCTCACGGTGAACGCGACACTGGTGACGCAGCAACAGAACGCGGAGATGCGGGCGTTGGCGGAGGCGGGGTTCGAGCAGAACGAGGAGATCAAGAAGATCTCTTCTTGGGCGGCGATTCTGTTCGCGCCGACGTTGGTGGGGACGATCTACGGGATGAACTTCCGGCGCATGCCGGAGCTGCACTGGGTGCTCGGATATCCCTTCGCCATCGTCCTGATGGCGGTCGTATGTACCAGCTTGTATGTCATCTTCAAGCGGAAAGACTGGCTCTGAGTAATCGCCTTTGGGAGGCGCTCCTGGGAGTGGCTGCTGCCCGGATCGCGGGCTCCGACGGCGCTTCAGAAGCTCCTGGGGAGAATCTGGGGAGAATGAGCCGCGCTCCGGTCTGGGCGGTCTTCCGCGATCGAGCGCGTTGACCTGCCGGAGCCTCGCTCTTCAGGCACCTCCCGAGAGCACTGATCGGGCACGGAGAGTAGCCAACTTCCCTTGTGGAACGTCGAAACGGGTGGGCACAGCAGATCGCTGTGCCCACCCGACCAAGGTCCCAGCTCAGCCGTCGGACGCTGTTGGCTACTGGAGAGACCGGCCGCGCTCGCCCGTATGCGCTGTCGGTGTCAGTGCCTCGTGCGACGCTCATGGCATGGACGAGTGGGACCTGGAGAACGTTGATCCGAACCAGCAAGTAGGGGCACGGCATCACACGGTGCCCGCCTTCCATCTCCGTAGGTTCGCCAACTCCCAGAACCAACTGTGGGTCCGCGACCGCAGGTACCCCATGCCCGGGCTGCGCAAGGAGAGCGACCTTGCGATCCGTGACTTCTACACCTTCCAGAACATCCACGGCGAGCCGGACGGGCGCATGGAACAAGTGCTGCAGAGAGTCGAGGGCAACGCGGCAAGCGCGCTGCGTCGCGTGACCTCGTCCGTGACCTGGGGACGGCCGATCACTCCCGAGGACAAGACGGATCTCTGCATCTTCACAGCCTTCCAATACGTCCGCGGCCTCCGCAAGCGCCGCGAGATCGAGCGCGCCGCCTCCCCGTGAAGCAGGTATCCGCACTCACACAGCGTTCAACCGGCCCGCGAGCTGCGCTCTGGCGGTGATGTCGAGTTTGGGGAAGATCCGGTAGAGGTGCGATGCCACCGTGCGCGGGGACAGGTAGAGGCGTTCGCCGATCTCGCGGTTGGACAGGCCGTCTGCCGCGAGTCGGGCGATCTGGAGTTCCTGCGGCGAGAGCACGATCCCCGCCGACTGCTCCCTCGACGCGGTGCGTTCGCCGGCCGCCCGAAGTTCGGTGCGGGCCTGGTCTCCCCAAGTACGCGCTCCGATCAGGTCGAAGGTCGTCAGAGCCGTTCGGAGCGGGACGCGTGATTCGGCCACGCGCCGCTGTCTGCGCAGCCACATCCCATAGGCGAGTTCGATGCGCGCCTTCGTCCACGGCCAGCGGATCAGATCCTGAGCGAGTGCTGTCGTGTACAACACCTCGGCCTGGTCGTCCTCGGCCAACACTGCTCTGGCATAGGAGAGTTGGACGTGCAGGGTGGTCGACGAGGTCACGGCGGCCTCTTCTTCGAGACCGGCCACAACCGCCGCGGCGTCCTCCAAGCGTTCGGCGCGTGCGGCGGCCTCGGCCAGGAACATCACGCCGTGGAACCGCTCGGTGGCGTGGTAGCAGGGGTCGCGCGGGTCGAACAGCCGCCGCAACTCGTCGTAGGCCCGGGCCGGCTGGCCCGCGCTCAACCAGCCGATGCCGCGCGCCAGTTGGACACAGGCCAGGAGGTTGTTCAGCCGTCGGCCGCCGGCGGTCTCCTCGGCCTGTCCGGCGAGCCGCTGGGCCCGTTCGTTGTCGCCGTGCAGTGCCGCGGTGATCGCGCGGAGGGACAGGGTGCCTGTGTCCCAGATGAGTTGGCCGGTCTCGCGGGCGAGATGGGAGCCCTCCTCGGCGGCGGACACGGCCCGGTCCCATTCGCCCAGTTCGAGGCGGCTCACCAGCCCCATGGTGAGTACGTGGGACAGCAGCCCGAGGCGGCCTTGTCCGCGCAGTTTCGTCTCGGCCCGGTCGAGGAACTCCAGGCTGACGACCGGCGACCCGATCGCGTGGGCGGCCATACCCAGCAGCCGTAGGGAGTCGGGGGCAGTGACCGTTGCCACGGTGGCGTTCGAGAGCATCTCCGCTACTCGGGACGACCGTAGAACCGGTTCCGCAACGGCGAGAGTCGCGATGAGGCGTGGGTCGTGGCCGACGCCGTCGAGCCCCTCGGCCACCGTCACGACCCGAGCCCGTGCGGCCGGGCCGGTGTCGGCCCACCAGCAGCGCAGAGCCGCGCCCAGGAGCAGGTTGAGTGCGAGGTCGTTGTCACCGGCCTGCGCGGAGCGTTGCGCGATGTCGCACAGCTCCAGCACCCTGGCGGCGTCGCCCGGTACACCGTCGTCGAAGATCTCGCGCAGCCACTCCATCCGTGCCCGGTCCAGCGCGGACAGCGCGTTGCGGGCCGCCACCCCGAGCAGCCGGTCCACGAGGTCGGCGCGGCCGAGTTCGAAGGCGTACTCGGCCGCCAACAGGAGGCGGCGGCCTCGGACCGAGGAGTCGCCGGTCAGTTGGGCCGACCGTTCGAGCGCCGAGATCGCGGCGGTGACCGAGCCGCGGCGCACGCTGATCACGTGGTTCTCTTCGAGTTCGTCGGCCACCTCGTCGTCGGGGCCCACGACCGCCTGGGCCCGGTGCCAGGTACGGCGGTAGGGCTGGTCGGTGAGCACCTCGGCGAGCGCGGCGTTGGCCGCGAGCCGGCGTTGCACCGGCTCGGTCTGGAGGACCCCGGAGCGCACCAGGGGGTGCCGGAAGGCGACGCTCGTCTCGTCGAGGCGGATCAGCCCGGCCCCGGCGGCGGCGTCGAGGGCGTCGACCGTCACACGGCAGCCGGCCATGACCGAGGCCGCCGCCAGGATTTCCGGGAGGGTGTTCTCGTAGTCGACGGAGGCGATGAGCAGCACGTCTCGGGTGAGCTGGGGCAACTCGGTCAGCCGTCCGACGAAGGCTTTCTCCAGCCGTGCGTTCAGCGGCAGGTGTGCCGGGACCGACTCCACCGCCGGAGTCGAGGCCGAGCGCAGGGCCGACGGCAGCTCGACGAGGGCCAGCGGGTTTCCGTCCGCCTGCCGCAGGATCCTGATTCGGTCGGCCGTGCTCAGGCCGGTGGCGGTGACGTCGAGGAGTCGGCGTGCCGCGCTGTCGTCCAGGCCGCCGAGGTTCAGCTCGGGCAGGCCCATGGCGGTCAACGGCCCGGTGTGCCCTTTGCGTATTCCTCCGACGATGACGATCGGGTCGCTGCCGACACGGCGGGCCACGAACGCCAGCCCCTCATGGCTGGGCCGGTCCAGCCACTGGACGTCGTCGACCAGGACGGCCACGGGGCGCCCGGTCGCGACCTCGGCGAGCAGGTTCAGTACGGCCAGGGCGATCAGAAAGGCATCTGGGGGCGGTCCCTCCTCGACACCGAACGCCGACAGAAGTGCTCTGCGCTGCACGAAAGGCAGGTTGTCGGCATGGCCCAGAACGGGTCTCAGCAGTTGGTGGAGGGCGGCGAAGGGCAGTTGTGCCTCGACCTCCATGCCTGTGACCTGGAGCACCTGGAACCCGCGAGCGCGGGCGTGGGCGGCCGTGGCACGCAGCAGGCTCGACTTGCCGATGCCCGCCTCGCCGACCAGAACGATCGCGTCACCCTGCTCGGGAGCCCGGGCGATCAGGCCCGACAGCGCATCCAGCTCGGCACGGCGGCCGAACAGTTCCGCCGAGGTCATCTCTGTCGACATGGCACGAGTCCTCAGACCTACCCGTCAGGCATGGACGACCATGGCCTGCTTCCCGTCCGCACGTCCGACTTCCCGCCGTCTGTCGCACCCACGGCACGCCGGACGCCACCGGACCCCGGCTGGTCTCAAATTACTGCATCGGCCCGGCTCACGCCGATCACCCGCGGCTCCCCCGGTGGTCCGGACGGCCCCGAAGGCGCAGTCACGTGACTGAAGCCGACTGCCACGCGCCGGTCCTAGCGTCGGTACATCCGACGGAAGGAAGACCATGTCTCCTCACCTGCGGCGATCCGTCGCCGTGATCCGGAAGCGTCGCGCCGTGACCGCCGCCGCGGGCGCCCTCGTGCTGGTGTTCGCCGGCACCGCCACGGCCTCCGCCACACACACGAACGCGGACAGCGCCGCCGGCGGCAGCAAGCCGACGATCGTGTTCGTCCACGGCGCCTTCGCCGACTCCAGTGGATGGAACGCCGAGGTCTCGGCGCTGCAGCGGCTGGGCTATCCGGTGATCGCCGCGGCAGACCCGCTGCGCGGCCTGACCGGCGACGCCGACTACGTCCGTTCGATCCTGAAGACGATCAACGGCCCCATCGTGCTGGTCGGCCACTCGTACGGCGGCGCCGTCGTCACCAATGCCGCGCGGGGCGTCCCGGACGTCCGGGCGCTCGTGTACGTCGGCGCGTACGTCCCGGACCAGGGCGAGAGCATCGCCACGGTGCTCGACCCGGCCACCTACCCCGGATCCCTGCTCGGGAAGGACACGACGGACGTACGGCCGTTCCCGAACCCGGCGGCGCCGGGCGGCACGGACGCCGACATCTACATCAAGCCCGCCGACTTCCGGTCAGTGTTCGCCGCCGACGTGCCCGCGCGTACGGCCGCGCAGATGGCCGCGACCCAGCGCCCGCTGTCGCTGACCGCCGAGACCCAGGTGTCGGGAGCACCCGCGTGGAAGACGATCCCGAGCTGGGACCTGATCACGCTCAACGACAAGGCCATTCCGCCGGCCGGGCAGCGATTCATGGCGCGGCGAGCGCATGCTCATGTCGAGACCGTCGGCTCGTCACACGCGGTGATGGTGTCGCATCCCGACGCGGTGGTCAGCATCGTGCTCGACGCCGCCAGGCACTCCGGCTGACCGGCATGTGTGATGTGCGAGAGCGAGAGGAGAGCACACGATGGATCTCGGACTGAACGGACAGGTGGCCGTGGTCACCGGTGCCAGCAGGGGGATCGGGCTGGCGGTCGTACGGGCGCTGATCGCTGAGGGGGTCACGGTCCACGCCGGGGCCCGGCACTCCTCGCCCGAACTGGAGGAACTGGCCGCGACGGGGAACGTGCGCGTCGTACCGGTCGACCTGGGCGAGGCGTCAGGACCCGCGCGGCTCGTCGAGGCCGCGGGTGACCGGATCGACATCCTCGTCAACAACGTGGGATCGGCCCCGGCCCGTACCGGAGGATTCCTCTCGGTCACCGACGAGGAATGGCTCACCACCCTCAACCTCAACCTGATGGCGGCCGTCCGTACGACCCGCAGCGCCCTGCCGGTCATGCTCGCCCGGGGACGCGGATCGATCGTGAACATCTGCTCCGTCAACGCGGCGCTCCCCGACCCGGCGGTCATCGACTACAGCGCCTCCAAGGCGGCCCTCGCGGGCTTCTCCAAGGCCCTGTCCAAAGAGGTCGGCCCGAAGGGGATCCGCGTCAACACCGTCAGCCCGGGACCGGTCGAGACCGATCTCTGGTTCGGGGAGGGCGGGGTCGCCGCGACGGTCTCCGAGGCGACCGGCATGAAACCCCAGGACGTCATCGACAACGCCGCGCGGACCACGGTGACCGGCCGCTTCTCCCGGCCCGCCGAGATCGCCGACGTGGTCCTGCTGCTCGCCGCCGACCGGACGGCGAACGTCACCGGCGCCGACATCACCGTCGACGGAGGCTTCATCCCCACCTGGTGAGCACACCGGCGGGCGCCCCCCACCCCACCCGAGGAGTGATCGAACCATGAACGCCATGCGTGCCGTACGAGCCCACGAACGCGGCGGACCCGAGCAGTTGACGTACGAGTTGGCCCCGCGTCCCGAACCGGCCCCCGGCGAGGTCCTGGTCGCGGTGCGCGCCGCGTCCATCACCTCCGGCGAACTCGACTGGGACGCCAGCTGGACCGACAGCTTCGACGGGACGGGGCGCGACCGTACTCCGGTCGTCCCCTCCCACGAGGTCTCGGGAGTCGTGTCCGCACTCGGTACCGGGGTGACCCGGCTCGCGGTGGGGGACGAGGTCTACGGCCTGATCCCCTTCACCCGCGACGGAGCCGCCGCCGAGTACGTCACCGTCCCCGCGGACGTCCTCGCCGCCAAACCCACCCGGCTGGACCACGACAACGCGGCGGCCGTACCCCTCGCTGCACTCACCGCCTGGCAGGGACTGGTCGGGCACGCCGAACTGACGCCTGGCCAGCACGTGTTGATCCACGGTGGCGCCGGAGGCGTCGGTTCCTTCGCCGTCCAGATCGCCAGGGCCCGGGGCGCCCGGGTGACGACCACCGCCCTGCCGCAGGACCGCGAGTTCGTCACTCAACTCGGCGCCGACCACGTCGTCGACTACAGCACCGAACGTTTCGAGGACCAAGTCGCCGATGTCGACGTCGTGTTCGACGCGGTCGGCGGCGAGACCCAGGCCCGCTCCTGGGCCGTACTGCGCCCCGGCGGAACCCTCGTCAGCATCGTCCAGCCGCCGAACCCGGAAGCGGCCTCGGCCGCCAAGGGCCGGGGCGTCTTCTTCGTCGTCGAACCGGACCGCGCCGGCCTCGACGCCATCACCGAGTTGATCGACGACGGCCGGCTCGCCCCGGCAGTGGACCGGATCGTCCCGCTGGCCGAGACACCGGCCGCGTACGAGGCCCTCGGCAAGGAACACCGTCGCGGCAAGATCGTGCTGCACGTGGGAGACGGCGGCTGACTCGCGTGGGGATACGGCAGGGACGAGTGACGACACCGGTCGAGGGGTCGAGAACATGACGTCTGGTTCAGAGGTGCCGGAACACGGCGGCCTTCCCAGCAGTGGCTACTCCACGGATTCGGCGCCGGCCGGCCGAAGGCGGGCGTACTGGCGCGAGGCACTGTCCCGGACGTTCACCGATGTCGACATCGTCGTCCCCGACGACGTGTACTCGGGCACCATCCGCACTGCCCGGCTCGGCCGACTTCAGGTCGTCACGGTGGAATGCGACTCCCTGCGAGCGGTCCGTACCCCGCGCCTGATCGCCCGGGGCACCACCGAGAACCTGATCGTGCGACTCCAGGGCAAGGGCGTCGCCAGGCTCGAACAGGACGCCCGCGAGGCGTACTTGCAAGCCGGGGAGATCGTCTTCTACGACATGACGCGCCCCCACCGGATGGACTTCCCCGAGCGACACCAGACGAAGTCCGTGCTCCTCCCCCGGCGGCTCCTGGGACTGAAGGAGTCCGATCTGCAACGGATCACGGCCACCCCGATCCGCACCGACACGGCGCTGGGCGCGCTGGTGTCGCCCTTCCTGTCCAGGCTCGCGGATGCCGCGGGGTCGTGTCCGCCGCACATCGGTGACCTGCTGGCCCGTAACGCGGTGGACCTCATCACCGGCCTGGCACACGAGCGACTGGGGCGGGAGCCGGTCGCCGCCCCCGGTGCCGACCGGGTCATGTTGCTGCGGATGCGGGCGTTCATCGACCGGCACCTCGCCGATCCCGATCTGACCCCCGAGGTCATCGCCCGCGCCCATCACATCTCCGTGCGCTACGTCTACAAGCTCTTCCAGCAGGAGGACGTCACGGTGGGCCGGTGGATCCAGCGGCGTCGGCTGGAGGAGTGCCGCCATGAACTGGCCCGCCCTGAAGCAGCACGCCGCACTGTGGCCGCCGTGGCACGCCGCTGGGGTTTCACCAGCGCCGCCCACTTCAGTCGGGTGTTCCAGGCGGCCTACGGGATGTCCCCCCGCGAGTGGCGGGACGTGGGCGGCGACATGCGACCGGGCGGCGGCTACGGCTTGAGCGCCTCCAGCAGGGCCGGCGTGTCGACGTAGATTTCGAGGTCGGTGATCCGGCCGTTCCGGACGCGCCAGATGTGCGTCTCGGGGACGTCGAACGGCTTGCCGGTGGCGCGGGCGAAACCCCGGGACCGGCCGCTCTGCACGACCCGGTCGCCGGCCTGGTAGAGCGTCTCGGTCTCGACCTCGCTGTGGATCGCGCTCGACACGGCTTCGTAGAAGCGCTGGAATCCAGCGAGCCCCTCGTACGAGCCGCCCCAGGGCAGCTCCTCGGACTGGTGGACGGTGATCTCCGGATCCGCCAGGGCAGCTCCCTCTGGGTTGACCCCGTTGATGAAGTCGTAGACCGCGCGGACCACGGCGAGGTCGTCCTGCGGCTGGTCGGTCAGGGGTGTCGGCACGACGGTTCTCCTTCGATGGGTGCGGTACCACCAGGATCGGTCGGCGGGGTGGGCCGCGCTTCAGTCACCCGACTGTCGCGGCCCGCCAGCTTCACCACGGCGAAGAGCGCGACGAGGACCACCGAGAACAGGTTGATGATCATCATGCTCTCGTCGATGGCGTGCCCGCTCCAGACGGTCCCGGTCGGGTCCGTGACGGCTCCGTCCGGGGCGGCGACGAAGTACGGCACGGAGCTGAGGCCGAGTGCCCCGTAGACCAGGACGGGTTGGAGCAGGGCGCCCCGGTCCTCGGTGTGCACGGGCACACGCGAGCGGGTCAGGTGGACGGCGAAGATCTGGAAGAAGACGTAGGTGAGGAGCCACCAGCCCAGGTAGTTGGTGTACGGAACGCCGAACAGGCCGCCGCCGCGCTCCCAGACCCAGATCCCGCCGACGGTGGAGGCGATCGAGTCGCTGCCGACGTCGAACATCGTCATCAGCGCCGCGGCGAGCATCGGCAGCGCCACCGCGTCGATGCGCCGCCGGCCCGTTCGGGTGCGGGTGCCAAGGTCCGCGTCGGCCTCGTCGAGCAGGGCACTGGCCACCAGCCAGCACGCGTACCCCAGCCCGAAGTAGATCGGGCCGATCTGGATCGGGACGTGGATCAACTGGGGTCCACCGGTGTAGTGGTAGTGGCCGAAGGGGAACCCGGTGGAGATGCTGAGGTCCTCGAAGAAGTTGCTCACGACGAGCGTCTCGGCGAGGAAGAAGAGGAGCACTTTCGCGCCGTAGCGCCGGACGCCGTGGACGAGCGAGAACGGGACCAGTACCAGCAGTACCGGGAGCGCGGCCTCCCGCCCAGTCAGCGGGACGACGAGGGCCAGGGTGACCGCGACGGCGACCAGTAGCCACAGGGCCGCGACCCAACTACCCCTGCCCCGGCCGTCGTTGCTCACACCGCCTCCAGTCGGCCCGCGAGTTGGGACCGGGAGGTGATGGCCAGCTTGGGAAAGATCCGGTAGAGGTACGAGCCGATCGTCCGGGGAGAGAGGTAGAGCCTGTCGCCTATCTCCCGGTTGGACAGTCCCTCGGCGGCGAGGCGGGCGATCTGCAGTTCCTGGGCTGAGAGAAGACCCAGCGCGGAAGGTCCCTTCGCGGAGGTCCGTTCTCCGGCCGCGCGCAATTCCGCCCGTGCCTGGTCCGCCCAGGACCGGGCGCCAATCTGGTCGAACGTCGTCAGCGCCGACCGCAGCGGTATCCGTGACTCCGTCCCCCGCCGGTGCCGACGCAGCCAGCATCCGTAGGCGAGCTGGAGGCGGGCGGCCGGCCAGGGCCAGCGGTTCAGGTCCTGGCTCAGGGCGGCCGTGAAGAGGGTCTCGGCCTGGTCGTCGTCCGCCAGGATCGCCTTGGCGTACGAGAGTTGGACGCGCAGGGTCGTCGACGACGAACGGGAGGTCAGCTCCTCCAGACCGGCGATGACTGAACGGGCGTCGTCGCGGCGGTCGGCGTGCACGGACGCCTCGGCGAGGTCCATCACCCCGTGGAAGGAGGCGGTGCTGTGGTGGCAGGGGTCGCGGGGGTCGAAGAGGCGGCGCAGACTGTCGTAGGCCCGTCCGTACTCTCCCGCGGTCAACCAGCCTGTGCCGCGGGCGCGTTGAACGACCGACAGCACGCAGTTCAGGCGTCTTTCTGCGGCGGTTTCCTCGGCCTCGTCGGCGAGTCGTTGGGCGGTCTCGTTGTCGGCGCGCAGTGCCGCGGTGACCGCGCGGTAGGCGAGCGTCCCGGTGTTCCAGATCAACTGACCCGTTTCGTCGGCGAGTTGGCCGCCCTCGGCGGCGGCCATCTCGGCCTGTTCCCATTCGCCCAGTTCGATGCGGCTGACCTGGCCCATGTTGAGTACGTGGGAGAGGAGCCCGAGGCGGCCCTGTTCGCGCAGCCTCGCCTCCGCCCGGTCGAGGAAGTCCAGGCTGGCCACCGGCGAGCCGATGGCCATGGCCGCCATGCCGAGGAGTCGCATCGCGGCGGGGTCGGTGACGGTGTCCACGGTGACCCGGGAGAGGAGTTCGGTGACGCGGGCCGACCGAAGGACGGTCTCCGCGAGAGCAAGCGTCGCGATGTACCTCGCGTCGCCGTCCACGTCGTCGAGCCCTTCGGCCACGGCCACTACGCGGGCCCGTGCCGCCGGACCGGTGTCGGCCCACCAGCAGCGCAGGGCCGCCCCGAGCAGCAGGTTGAGCGCCAGGTCATCGTCGCCGGCCCGCGCGGACCGCTGCGCGATGTCGCAGAGCTCGAACACCCTGGCGGCATCGCCCGGCACCCCGTCGTGGAAGATCTCCCGCAGCCACTCCCTGCGCGCGCGGTCGAGTTCGGACAAGGCGTTGCCGTCAGCCAGGGCGAGCAGTCGGTCGACCAGATCGGCGCGGCCGAGACCGAACGCGTGCTCCGCCGCGAGCAGCAGCCGCCGTCCGCGCCTCGCGGAGTCGGTGGTCAGTTGCGCCGACCGTTCGAGTGCCGAGATCGCGGCGGCCACCGCTCCGCGCCGCATGCTCAGCACGTGATGGGCGTCGAGCTCGTCGGCGACCTCGTCGTCCGGACCCACGATCGCCTCGGCGCGATGCCAGGTGCGGCGGTACGGCTGGTCG
>NZ_JAWOAI010000255.1:0-14015 GCF_033194735.1 Streptomyces sp. W16 | reverse complement strand
GGGGCGTCTGCCACCAGTCGGCTGCCGGTGCGGCGGCGGGAGTTGCGGCCGGGCGGGGTCCGGCGCGGTGCACGGGCTCGGAGGCGGCGGCCGCACGCGGTGCCAAGGCGGGGGAGCGTCCGGCGAGGACGGCGGGCAGAGTGTCGTCGATGTAGGCGATGTGGTGGGCGAGGTCCAGACCGACCTGGGCGGAGTCGAGATGGAGCAGGTTGTCGCGCAGCGCCAGGTTGCCGGTGGCGATCACGTGGACGGCGTCGGTGAGGCACTCGGCGACGTGCCGGGCGAGAGGTCCGGCGACGGTGCAGATGACCGGGACCGGCTGGCCGTCGTGCCACTGACGGCGCGCGCGGTCGTACTCGCGCGGGACCTGGATCACGGTGAACCGGGCGGCGGGTGTGCCGCGTTCGGTGTGGCGCAGCTGCACGGCCCCGTACACACGGCCGCGGATGACAGCGGTGGTCTCTCCGCTCATGAGGTACTCCTCGATGCGACGAACGGTCTGGCGGTGCCCGGGAGCCACTCGGACAAGTTCCATAATGCCTACATGTGGGGCGGGTGTCATCTCCTTATCCGTCACGAGGGAGGCACCCGCCCCGCTGCGACTGGCTACGGCTCACGTGATGTGCGCTCCGCCTCAACTCCTGGGTCGGGCTTGGGAGTTCGGCAGGGTCCCGGTCCTTCGCAGCAGGTTGCCGCGCCCGCGTTGTCCCACTGGCAGGCCGGGCAGCGCCACAGGAGGCCGGCCCCCAGAGCCGCGGCGAGGATGGGCTCTTTTCGGATCCGTACGGCGTCGGCCGCGTTCAGCAGCGCATCGAGCAGGGGCGGTTTGGGCGCGCCTTCTGTGTTGCTGTCGTCGAGCACGATCGTGTCCTCGACCTCGACCCGCAGCGGCACCGTGCCGTCGGGCCGGACGAGGTGGTCCGGGGCGTTGTCGACGTGGACGGACACCCGGAAGGCACCGACCTCGTGGTCGAGGTGGGCGAAGACCAGGACGTCGTCGACCTCCACACAGGGAAGGTCGCCGTGGTCTCCCGGGTGGAACACGGCGGCGCGGTTGGCGCGTTCGCAGGCGCCGGCGTCGGGGAACGCGAAGTCGAGCGGAACGATCCGCGGGCGTCCCCTGCCCCTGACGGTCTCGGCGTACAGCGAGTACCCCTCGTCCGGGAGATTGTCGCGGTCGGGCCCGTAGTAGAGCTCTACCGCAGTGGAGTCGTCGGCGGGCGGTTCGTCGGGGACGTCGTCGTCGCCGAGGAGGTTGTCCCAGTTTCCGCGCGCGTGCCGGGCGAGTTCGGCCAGGGCGGAGTCCTCGTCGGCGAAGAGCTCGATGACGGCGCTCTCGTGCCGGTCCCAGCGGTGCAGCACCCAGGCCTGACCCGGCGGACGCGGCGGAATGTGCACGACGGCCGGTTGTGGTGCGGCGGTGAAGTCGAACTGCTCCAGCCAGGTGCCGAGGATGTCGACGACGTCCGCGCCGGGCCATTCGCCTGCGCGCTCCTCCAGGTCAGTCAGCTGCTGGCGCAGCGCGATGACGGCCGAGCCCTCGGGGGTGTTCCTGCCGACGGGGGTCTTGGGGGCAGTGGTCACGGTGGTTCCTCTCTGCTCGCGTGGTGGGCCGGGCGTCTCGCGCGGCCGGTGGAGGAAACCGGCCCGCCGGACGGCGGGCCGGGGGGGGTGGGTGCCGGATGCGCGGCGCCCACCGTGGCGCGTGTCGGTCAGCCCAGTGGGTAGAGCACCAGGGCGGCGACGGCGCTGTCCGGGATCTGCGGGAACAGGCTCCGCAGTTCGGTGTCCCGAGCAGTACGGCTCAGGTGTCGTCGCCGGTGGTGTCCGCGTCCGTGCCCCGGTGCGGGGCGAGTGCCTGCTCCTCGACCTCCGACAGCCGGTAGGAGCCCTTGTCGTCCTGGCCGAGCTTCTCCAGCAGCAGCAGGTAGGCGACCTGCTGGGGGGTGGGGTCCTCCCACAGGAAGCGGACCTGCATCCGGGCGTCGTTCCAGCCCTTCGGGTCGCGCATGTCGTGCTCGAACGCGGCGGCGACGTGCGCGAACAGCACGTGCGGCAGCCGGGCCTTGGAGACGGTGATCAGCTCCGACAGACGCACCCGCTCGAACGGCGATTCGGGCAGCTTCACGCCCAGGAGCCGGGCGACGTCCTCGGCCTCCCGCCGACCGGCCCACTTGCCGTAGAAGTGGGGCAGGTCCAGTAGTACGGAGGCGGCGAACTTCCAGGCTGCCTCCGGCAGGGTCTTGCTGGAGCGCACCAGCCGGGAGACGAACTCCTGCCGGGGGCCTGCGGCGGCCTTCCAGGCCCGGTTGCACGCGGTGGTGCGGGCCCGCTCGGCGGCCTTGGCCTCGTCCTCGGCCGCCTTCTCCGGCTTTGCCTTCGGCTTCGGGCGCACCTTGTGGCCGTAGGCGGCAGGGTCGGCGCAGTACCACACGGGCTGGTGCTCGTCGTCGAGCCGGGCGCTGTGGCCGGGGCAGTTCTTGTGGTTGTCCCCGGCCAGCGGGTTGCCCAGCCCGGTGGTCAGGTCGGTGAGCGGCCGGGCGGTGTCCTTCTCCCCATACGCGAGCCGTGTGGGCAACAGGGGGATCTCCGCCTGTTCGAGCGCGGTGACCGCCTCCTTGCGGGCGGTGCGGTCGGTCTGCTCGGCCTTGAGCAGGGCGAGTTCCTGCTCCCAGTGGCCGCGCCCGCCGTCCTCCTCGTCCTCGTCGCGGGCCAGTGCCCGCAGCAGGCGGTGCTCCGAGTCGGGTACGTCGGCGACCTCGGCGAACGTGGCCATCTGTTCCAGGTCCATGCCCCCGGCCGACGCGCGGCGCAGGGCGGCGTCGCTGAGTTCCTGGGCGCGGGCCAGCCGCTGGCCGGTGCCGCGCCTGAGCCCGAGAGCGCGCGCGGCGGCCTTCTGCTCGACCTCGTCCATGCCGATCAGGGAGAGTTCGGCGGCCTTGAGGGTGTCCTTGGCCGACATGCCCTCGCGCTGGTGGTTCTCGATCAGGGACAGGAAGCGCGTCCACGCGTCCCGGCCGACCAGGTCGGTACGGACGAACGCCTTGATCCGGCGCTTGGTGCGCCCGTCCTCCTCGGCGCTGGCGTTGGCGATCTGCGCAGCCTGGGTGCGCCGCCAGCCCTTGAACGCGCCGTAGGTGCCGTCCGGGCGGGGCCGGACGCTGACGGGGTCCTGGACGTCGACGGCCTTGACGGAGTTGATCAGGTCGTCGTCGGGCTCGGTGTCGTGCTCGCGGGCGTTGCACTCGTCGCGCACGATCGTGTCCGCGTCGAGCAGGACGGCGGTCAGGCTCTCCTCGTCGGCGTCGACCGGGGCGTGCTCGGCGCTCTGGTCGGCGGTGGACTCGGTGGCTGTGGCCATGTCTGGCCTCCTTGTGCTGGGTTGACGGACTTTCAGCGGTGCCGGGAGAGAGCCACTCTCTCGGCGTGTTCCATAATACGTTATTCATGGGGTGGGGCAACCGGATTTCTCGGTGTCGCCCCACCCGCAAAAGTGCAGCTCAGGTGGGCCTGCGGCGACGTGCTGCGTGCACGGAGCACGCGAACACGGCGCGTGTCCCGCCGCCGATGCGGGGGATGGAGGTCACCTGCTCGGTGCAGGGCACGCCGCAGTCGACGCACCTGCGGTCGTCCTCCGGGACGGGCGCCGGCGCGGGCGGTTCGGGTGGGGTGGGGCGGATCTGGGCATGGCGGAGCCTCTCTCGTGCTCGAAACGGTGGTGCCGTACACGCGGTGCGCGGGCCGGGCGTTGACGGTTATACGGGTGCGCCGCCAGTGGCCTTCTGGCGATGCCGCTTGGCCATCGCGCGGGCGCCCAGTTGCGACGCGACGGTCACGTTCCAGCCGCACGAGCAGCGTGCCGTGGTCGTGCCGTCGTACACGTAACCGCCTTTGCGCTCGCGGCCCTCTCCGAGCTGGCCCCGGTCCGAGGGGCGATACCAGCCGGACGGCTGGCCGGTGCTCGTCAGGTGCCGGGCCTCGGGCGCGCACAGCAGGCGCAGGCCTGCGTCCGCCACGGCGGCCACCTTCCAGTGATCCCACTCGCAGCCCTCCAGGAGACCGGTGAGCTCGGTGCCGGTGGTGCCGCGCAGCTCGATCCGGCCGTTCGGCCAGACGCGTGCGGACGCGCCGGGAATGCTCCAGCCGACCGAGCCGTCCGACTGGCGGGGGATGCCGTTGCGGTGGTCCGGCGTCATCCTCGCGAGCAGCCGGACCGAGGACATGGCGGCGGACGGGCGGCGGTGGTCGGCTGTCTCGGGCGAGGCTTCGGCGATGGCGGCCAGCCAGGCCGGCGCGAGCGCGTACGCCCCCGGATGGAAGGTCAGCAGGGCGGCCCGGTCGCGCCCGTTCCCGGAACGTACGGCGGCCCGGATGAAATCCGAGTAGCGGGCGTATCTGCGTACGGACACCGGGCCGCGGGCGGTGGTGAACCAGGCCTGCTGGCGGTCGACGAGCGTTGACAGGCCCGCGCCGTCGAGCGGGGCGTCTGCCTGGGGCACGGGTCAGGTCCTTCCTGGCGGGGGCTGTGAGGAGGTGTCAGCGGCTGGGGCACTGGGCGGCGAAGTGCCACGTGAACCGGCGCCCGGAGCGCATCCCGTGGGTGGGGCAGCCGGGGGCCAGCAAGAAGCCGCCGCACGGCAGCCACGTGCAGATGCAGCGCGGGTCGGCGTCGAGGTGGAGGTGCTCGGCGGGTTCGGGGTCGGGGAACATGGGGCTCCTTCGCCTCGGGGCGGGCGGGGTGTGCGGGATGGGGTTCAGCCCTGGACGGGGCCCTTGGCCTGGTTCTCGGCGCGCCACTGCGCCAGTCGGCTCGCGCATGCCGCGCTGTCGGCGAGGCACTCGTGCGCCGTGCCGGGGGAGGGGTGGCGGATCACGTCGATCGTGTCGCCCTGCGGGTCGTGCAGGTGGGCGGTCCATCCCGGGGTGTCCCTGCTGGTGCCGTGGTCCTCTTCCGGGTGGTCGGCCGAGCCCTGGTCGTCGATGTGGATGGTCCAGCCGTCGACCAGGGGAACGGTGACGGCGGTGCGGTCGCCTCCGGTGGCGGTGAGGCTGCCTCCGTGGAAAGTGGCCTGTTCGAGTGCGCGGATGAGGATGTCTCCCGCGCGGCAGGGGATGTCACGGGCTGCCACGGGCGAGGCGGCGAGGCGCTCGCGCAGGGCGGTGACCATGTCCAGGGCGGTTGCGGTGGGGGCTTCCTCGCCGGTGAGCTGCGTGTGCAGTTCGGCGAGGACGGCGGCGGCGGTGGGCGCGCCGGGCAGGTGGTCGACGATGTTGGTGTGAAGGAGGAAGAGCCGGATCGCCCAGTGCCGGGCCGGGCTCTCGGCGGCGAAGGCGCGGAATTCCGGACGGGTGGGGTCGTAGCCGGTGAGGTCGTACGCGCGGGTGATCCCGTCGTGGGTGAGGGTGTGCAGGGTGCGGGCGGCGGCGACCAGGCGGGCGGGGGCGGCGAGCGGGAAGAGGTCCCGCTCGTGGGTGCCGTGGGCCTCCCACAGGACTCCGTCCCACAACACAGCCAGTTCTACGGCGCGTTCGGCCTGGTGGGCGCGGCGCGCCAGCCGGACAGGAACGCGCTGGATGCCCTGGGTCAGGGCGGCTCCGGCTCGCTGCTGGAGGGTGAAGGCGTGCTGCGCGTGAGAAGCCAGCAGCGCGGCGGCATCGTGCAGGTCCATGGAGAACTCCTCCCGAAGAGCGACTAGTTCCATAATGCCTAAATTCTGGAGTGGGGCAGCTGCTTTTTCCGGCGCTGCCCCACCCTGAAACCCGCAGGTCAGGGCTCGGTCGGCACAGGACCGAACGTGACCCGGACACCGTCTTCCATGACGTCCACGGTCCGGCCCGGGGCTGCCAGAACGCGTGCGTAGTCCTCCAGGTCCTTCTCGAAGCGCTCGCCCTCCTGCGCGGTCGCCTCCCTGCGGACTCCGGGCCGGATCGCGCCCCAGGGCTCCAGCAGCCGCGCCACCCTGGTCACGGCGGGATTCTTGCCGGGGAGGATGAGGAAGCCCGGTGTCCGGATGTAGTCGGCGTCGGTCAAGCCGTACGGCATGTGCCCGGCGGTCGCCAACTCCACGGCCAGCGACCGGAATTCGTCCCTGTCGATCAAGTCCGGCCACAGTCCCGGCAGGTCCAGGGACGCCGCCCCGGCGTGCCGGGCGGCTTCGGCTTCGCGGTTCTCGCTGCCGGCCGCGCCCTGGGCCCGGTCGGTGTCGGTGTAGGTGTTCACGGACGCCCCGGTGAGCTGGTCCACGAGGTCCCACCCGGTACGCCCGGGGGCTGGTGCGACGTGGAACCTGGCTTCGGGCTGTTCGGCCGGCGCCTGGGCGAAGAACACGTGTGCGCTGCCGTACGGCTCCGTCGTCACCAGTCCGGCCCGGCGCAGGATGTCGGCGAGGAACGGGGCGACGGCCCGGGATTCCCCGGCGGGCGTGTGCCACCAGGCGATCGGGCAGTGCCGGTCCTCTCCGTGGGGGTGGTGCACGGGGAGGTCGGCGATGGCCCACTGCTCCCCGGGGCGGTCGGGGAGCGCGGACGCGAGGGCGGTCCGCGCGTGCTCGACGGTGGGGGACAGGTGGGAAAGGGCGGCGGTCTGCTGGGGCAGGAGGCGGCGCCGTATGTGGGCGGCGGTGTGCCGGGCGGTGGCCCGGTCCTGGGTCTCGCCGGGGCGGGGGCGCGGCTGGGCGGTCACCGTGATGGGCTCGATGCTCAGGCCGTGGTCGGCGGCCTGCTCCGACAGAGCCGCGGTGATGGTGATCCGGGTCCGCGGGCGGTTGGCGGCGAGGACGAGGGCGCGGCCGTCGGCGTAGACGACCCGCACCCGGTCCGGGGCGCCGTCCGTCTCGGCGCGCTCGGCGCTGAGCTGCTCGGCAACTGCACGGGCGAGCGACTCAAGGCCAGTGGCGGTGGACAGGTCCATGACGGTCTCCTTCGGGCACGGGGGGCAGGGGCGTGGGGTGTTCCTGCTGTCCTGCGCGGCGGGCGGACTACGGGCGGCGGGTCTCGCGGTGGATGCGCTCGCTGGTCGCGCGGGCTTGCTGGCGGGCCTGTTCGGCTGCGGCCTGCGGATTGGCGGCGTAGACGATCTCGACGCTGCCGGACGTGGTGTCGGCCTCCTCGCGATACTCCTCGCACCGGTCGGACCGTTCACCGGGATCGGCGGGGGCTTCCTCGACGTGCCAGATGTCGACGTCGCCCCCGCCCTGCCACTGACCGACCACGAAGAAGGGGCGGTCCCGGTTCTGCGGCGCGACGGCGGTGAGCGGCAGTGCCTCGCGCCCCGGGGCGGCGTCCTCGTCGGGGCGGTCGGCGTGGCGCTCGGCCTGGGCGCGGTGGTCGTCGGCGGTGTATCCGGTGTCGCACCAGGGGCGGCAGAGTTACCCAGCCGGGGCTCGGCAGGTTTCGCACGTCTCGTCGAAGTCCTCGGGGCGGAACGGCGGCAGGCTCACGGGGCGGTCTTGATGTGCTCGGCCACCTTGCGGGCGGACAGGACCGGGGTGGTCGTCGCCAGCGCACCGCAACTGGCCTGCCGGATCTGTGCCGAATTCGACGTGGGGATCTGGAAGTTGGTGGCCGGGGTGATCCGCCACCTGCGGCCGTGCGGGTCGGTGACGGTGTAGGTGAGGCACTGCGGGGTGTCCTGCTGGCCGTTGTCGCTCCAGATGAGGCCGGCGTCCGTGAGGGCGCGGCCGAGCTGGGCGCAGCGTTCCGGGGTGGCGTGCTCGAACGATGCCACGGTGTCTCCTCGCTCGCACTTGATCTGACAGGTTCCATAATACTTTAATGATGGGGTGGGGCAACTGGTTTTCCCGGGGCTGCCCCACCCCGTCCGTGCCGGTGATCCCTAGGGGCGCATGAGGACGTTGGTCCTGTGCGGCAGGGCGGCGGGTGCCTGGTGGTCGCGGTAGTCGGACACCTTCACGTAGCCACCCGGCATCGTGTCCAGGCGGAGTTCGTCGGGCCCCCAGTTCTCGGTCACGTCCGGGGGGAGGTCCTCGATGTCGTCCGCCTCGACCTGGCAGGCCCACCCGGTCAGGTCCTGGCCGTAGGCGCGGCGCCACTCCAGCAGGATGGGGAAGAGCTGCCCGACGTCGTCGACCAGGGCGACCGCGCGGGCGTCGTACGGCCCGGGGCACTCGGCGAAGGAGGGGGTATCCGGGCGGGTGCGCTCGCCCAGGGTCATTAGCCAGCGCACGGTCACACCGTCTCCTTGGTCCCGGGGTACGCCTGGGTTCCCCGGCGGCGGGTGCGGCCGCGCTGCTGCTGGGCGCGCAGCGACTCGACCTCGCCCCGGTACTTGTCCGCGCGGGCCCTCTCCTCGGCTGCGGCGGTGGCGTAGTACGGGCCCTGCCACTCCATGACGTGGATGAGGCGGGCCAGCGAGTCGTCACGGTCGGCCAGCATCAGCAGGGGGTGCGGGTGGGCGGTGAACCAGCGCGCGACGGTCCACCAGGCGGCCACGGCGGCCTTCCGCGCGGGGCGTGCGGACTGCGACTCCGCCTCGCAGCGGACGGCTTCGGCGTAGGCGTGCGCGCTGGCCCAGTTGAGGAATCGCAGGAGTCCGGGCGTCTTGCGCAGCCGGGACGCGTCCAGGATCAGCGGCAGGTCGTCGCGCTGGGCGACGCTGTCGGCGCACGCGCGCAGTACGGCGGTGAGCGTCGCGGTCGTCTCGTAGGCGTCGACCGGGCCGAGACAGGCGCGGACGGCGGTGAACTGGTCCCAGTAGCGCGGGTGTTGGGTTCCGGTGACGTGCACGCTGCCGCGCATCGCGCCGTGCAGCTCGAACACGACGGAGTCCGTGCGGCGGGGGCCGGCGGTGGCGTGCACGGTGCCGGTGGGCGTCTCGATCGTGAGAGTGGTGGACATGGGCGGTTCCTCTCGTGGCAGGGCGGACGGCGGTTGCGGGGGAGGTGCGGTGCTGACCGGGCCGTCCACCGTGGGGCGGACGGCCCGGCGTGCTACTCCTGCGGCTGCTTGTGGCGGCGGAGGTTGTCCCGGCCGGTGAGGGAGGTCTCTTTGCCGCACGGGCACTTGGCGTAGCGGCGGCCGTGCAGATGGAAGAACTTCGGGCCGGTCGCGAAGGCGTTGATGGTGCGGATGGTTCCAGGGACCGGTTCCTTGTTCGTGCAGTAGCCGTCCGGTGTGGCGGCGGGCTTGTCACTCATGGGCGTTCCCTTCGGCGGGCTCGTCGGGGTGGTGCAGGGTGGGCGCGGGGTAGACCAGGCGCAGCGTGGCTGCGACGTCGGGGCAGGGCATGACCGCTTCCTGGAGCTCGCGGGTGTCCATGGGGTGCAGCCATCCGTCCCGTACGCTCCAGCCGCAGGCGCGCGGGAAGGGTTCGTCGGCGGTCGTGGCAACCAGGACGGCGCTGCGCACGGTGCTGTACTCCAGCGCAAAGGTCAGCAGCGCGAAGAACCGGAGATAGGCCTCCTTGCTGTGGCTCACGCGCACCGGGGCCATACCGAGGGACAGGGAGAAGTCGGCGGTCACGATCGTGCCGTTCGTGCGCTCGCCAACCATGCTGAACCGGTGGCTTCCCTCTCCCAGGGCCAGCAACAGGGCGGCGAGCACATTCATGGCGCGGCCCATAGCGGATGCGGTGGCGGTGTCATCGGGCCTGGTGAGCCTGGGCTGTGCGGGCATGGCGCATCGCTCCTTGAGGAGGGTCCGGGCTGGCGCTGTACGGGGTCCGGTCAGACGGGGCGGCGGCGGCCCTGCTCGTCCAGGCGGCGGATCTCCGGCGTGATCTCCGGGAAGTGGCACCACGTGCGGCCCATGACGTCGTGGGCGGTGTAGAAGTGCACGGTCCTCGTCCGCTCGCTTCCGCCGGCCGTGGCGTAGGCGGCGGCGTACCAGTAGCCGTTGATGCTGAACGGAACGGCGTCCTCGGGCCACGCGTGCGGGATCAGGGTCAGACTCGCCCGGTCGGCGTGCCGCACATAGCGTCCCGACGTCGGGTCGGCGACCAGGAAGTGTTCCCGGTCCGTGCCCTCGTTGTTCAGGGCCCACTCGCGGCAGGCTTCGCAACTGCCCATGCTGTTGCAGTGCAGAACGGCAAGGGGGCGGTCGTGCATCTCGGTGAAGGGGCCGGTGTAGGTGACGGCGTTTCCGATGTAGAGGCGGGGCGCGGACTCAGGCATGTGCGGCCTGCCAGGCATGCGCGTTCCACATACGGGTCAGGTCGTCGGCGTATGCGACGTCTCGCGCCGACTCGGCGTCCAGGGCGGCCACCACCGCGAGGCTGCCCCCGATCTCCTCGGTGCGCCGCATGGCGGCGTCTCCCTGCGCCTGGCGCTCGGCCTCGTCGTCTGACAGGTGCTGTACGAGGTAGACGCGCGCTTCCCTGGTGAAGAGCACCACGTAGCGGCGGAAGTCCTCGATCCGCGACGGGCGGGCGGGCCCGGTCGTGGTGTCGGCGAGCTGCGCGCGGGCCTCGGCGAGCAGCTTCGCGACTTCCTCCGTCGCCTTCACGCCCATGTCCCGCTGGCGCTGGTTGCGGGCGTAGTACACACGCGCCTTGTCACGGATGGGGGCGGACTCGATCGGGGCGTAGATGCTGATCATCCGGCGCGCGTTGGCGTCGCGCTGGTCCTGCTCGGCCTGGGCGGCGCGCGCGGTGTCGGTCACCTTGCCCTGCGTCCAGCCCAGCGCGGTAGCGGCGCACGACGTGCCGTAGTAAACGACGTCCTCGGCCGTGCCGTCCTCGTTCCCGTCGGCGTCCAGCGGCATCAGCGCGACCGTGCGCTTGAGGCCACGGCGGCCGCAGCAACCGCAGGTGTCGTAGTCGTCGACGATGCCTTTGATCGTCCACTTCGGGATGGGCATGAAAGGCCTTCCGTGGGGCGGTGGGTGTGAGGTGGCCGGTCTGGCGTGCTCCGGCCGGAGCAGCTGCGCGCAGGAGGGGGGCGGCATGTTCCTGGCGCGCGGTCTGCTCCGCAGACGCGGTGCCCTGCCGCTACGCGACAGGGGCCGGCGCGCTCCGCGCTCGGGGTCCGTGCGGCCGCTGCTGGCCGGTGGGGGCCGGGTGGGCACCCATGGGGGAGTTGGGCGCCCACCCGGCGTTCAGGGGGTCAGACCGTCGTGAGGGCGAAGGCCTTTTCCATCAGGCCGTTTGCCGCTCCGCTGATGACCCGCTCGGCGCGAGCGACTGCCTTCTCGGCGTCGGTCTTGCCCTGGGCGGGGGCAACGTGGTTGGCGTACTCGGTGAGCGCGTTGTATCCGGCCCACCGCGTGCCCCGGATACCGGCCTGTGTGTCGGCGTGCTCGAACAGGTTCGAGATCGTTCCCCACCGCTGCCGCTGGTTGGTCTTCTTGCGCGGGCTGTCGTTGTCCTGGACCGGCCACATCTCGTCCACTACCGACTTGAGCTCGCTGAGCGTCATCTCGGCCTGGATCATGCGCTGTGCGGCCTTCTCGAACTCCTCGGCATACCGGGCGGTCAGACCGAGCGCGGAACGGGCCTGCGCGATACGGGCTTTGGCGCCTGCCGTGTGCCGCACCACGAACGAGGAACGGGCCCCCGCGATCGCCGCGCGTGCGGTGTTCGCGCACACCACCCGGACCGGTGTGGTGACGATGCGGAATGCGGAGCTTCCGTCGTGGCTGTTGATCGCCGCGATATAGAGATCTACGGCGTCGTTCCCGCCGATCGTGAGGGACTGCGGCAGCTTCATGGTCAGGAACACCTGACGGCCGTCCCTGAGCGATCCGGCGGTCTCGAAGTGCGCCCCGGACTCGTCGGAAAGGAGGTTGAGGAACTCGGCGTGCTCCTCGTTCTGTACGGGGAAGTAGTCGCTGCCGACCACTCCGAGCGTCTGCGTGCGGCCGGTCTTGGGGTGCGTCCGCGCGCTCGCGAAGTGCTCCGCTACCTCGACCGGCGTTGTGCCGTCCGGCGTGATCTCCGTTGCGGTCAGCGGGAGGAGACGCACGTTCCATCCGGACAGGGACGCGAGGCTCATGGCCTCCTCGGCGGTCATGGCGCCCTCGGTGACGGTGCCCAGCTTGTGCCACGCGCTCTCGTTGGCGGAGGCGAACGCAGCGGTTCCGTCGGTGAACTGCTCGATCTCGTGAGCCACTTGGGCTCTCCCTTCGGGTGACGAACTTTCGGCGGTCCGGTCCGGGGGCCACCCGTTCCGAACTGGTTCCATAATACCTATCAAGGAGGGTGGGGCAACAGATTAAAACCGCCTCCGCACCCCACCCTCAGGACAACGCCCTGACCTGCTACAGCGATTGCTCGACCGGCAGGGACTCGGCGTGCCGGTAGATCAGGTCAGGCTGAGGGTCGTGCTCACCTTCCCTGCGAGCCTGCTGGTATCCGGCGCGTACCTCCTCGGCGGTGCAAGGCATGAGCCAGCGTCGGGCAGCGTCGACGGTCCATGCACGCACAGAATCCACGGTGTCCGGGGCCATGGTGCGCACGATGACCGCTCCCATACCGCCCGGGACGAAACCGCTCGCGATCGTTGCCCAGAATCCGAGTGCCTCGGTCTCCTCGCAGGAGGCGCGTTCCGCGTCGTCGGTGAAGAGATGGAAGTTCCCGACGCGCAACCCGTCCTCCGAGTAGGTGCTGCAGACCAACGTGTGTTCTCCGGGGCCGACTACGTCCAGCAGAGCGAAGAACACGGCTTCGGCTCGGGCGAGTACCCCGACTGCTGCGCCTACGGCGTCCTCGGAGAGTTGATCGGAGGCCGTAGCCGGAGCGGTGTCCTCTTGGGCCGGGGGCGCCCACCGCATCGCAATGCGCTCGGGCCATGTGTGGCCGTCGAGGGTCAGACGAACATGATTGGTGTACTTGGACATACTGCGCTCCTCCTTTTCGCTCGGGAATTGAGGGGGCCCGGTCGGGCCGGGCCCCCGGCTCGGCTACTTCAGTCCACGTGTCCGCAGAAATTCACTGATGCGGAATGCGATCGCGCGAACGGGAAGGGACGCACCCCGGAATGTCCCGAGAATGCGGGGCCCCGTTTCGCTGTCGTGGATGAAATGGAACTCGAAACCCTCGGCGACGGGGAGGAGAATTCGAATAGGTCCGGCCGTGGTGTCGAACCGAATTGACGTGGTGTTGTCGTCCAGGTCATGAACGATGACGGCGTCACGGAGGAGCTCCGGGCGCGGGAGGAAGTTCGCGATCCGGCGGGCCTTCTGTGCCTGCGGGGTGTCGATTTCCCCCGTCTCTGACGTCACGGTGCCGTAGAGAATGACGATTTCCACGTGTGTACCTCTCTGCTGACGAACAATCGGCGGTGTCAGTGGGGGCCACCCTCTGACATGTTTCATAATACATTAGTGGCTGATCTGCTGCACTACCTCACGCGCAAACTCCTGCACTATCTCCTGCGGTATCTCCTGACCCGGACTCGCGGCCGGCCTCTCCAACTTCCCTGGTCAGATACCATGTTGAACCTGGTTGGGGTCGGTGACATCCCCTCTGCTGCCGCTCTCCCTGCCCGAATGTGAGAAAGGGTGGGGGCGGGCTAGGGCGGGCGCGGCGGTTTCGGGGATCGGGGCGGGGGCTTGTGGTTGCGCGTCGGCGGGGCCTCCGCGCTCGGGTGCTCCGCACCCGGACCCCCTGGAGGGGCCACTCCCTCCGACCGAGCTGCCGGAGGCAGGCTCACCCCTTGCCCCGTCTCAACTCCGCACGTCTCCACGGGGATAGGGTCCCGGAGGGACCCTATCCCCTTTCATCGTATTCCGTGGAATACTTTCCACCACGGAATACACGTCACAGTCTCTTGTCTTGAAAGGAATCGGAGATTCCCCACCACCCCACCAGGGAAACGAACATGACGGACCCTCACCTGAAACACCCTCAAATAACAAACAAAACAAGCCTCTTTCCGTGCCGGAGGCACGCCAATTCACCATCTTTTCGTTCCGGAGGAACACGAATCCCCCTATCCGCTTTTCATTCCGGAGGAATGTACGTTATGGAATGCCCGGAGGGCAATTCCATAACGCCCCGCCGGAGGCGGGAATTTCGCGCGGGGACGCGCGAAACGAGCGAAGCGAGTATTCGGCTGCCG
>NZ_JAWOAI010000254.1:0-14106 GCF_033194735.1 Streptomyces sp. W16 | reverse complement strand
CAGCGCGCGTCGCCGTGGACGGCGGGGTCGATCAGACCGACCACCCGCATCACCCCGGCCCGGCGCAGCGCGTGGAAACGCCGGGCGGCGGTCTGCTCCGAGACCCCGGCCACCTCGCCGATCAGTCGGAACGAGGCGCGTGGCGCGCACTGCACGGCGCGGAGGATTTTCCCGTCGACTGCGTCTGTCATGGGGAAAGTCTGACACCTCTCCGGATCGACATGGAGGTTTCAGGTCGCTTTCCGGTCGTGCTTTGGTGATTGCCCATGGCGGAGCCGATCCTGAGTCGCGTGCCCGTTCGAGGGCACCGCAGTCAAGAAGGAAGGTTCTCCGTGAACGTCACGACCCCGGCGAGCAGGACGGCCGACCGGCGGACGGCCACCCTCGTCATGGCCTGCCTCGGCGTCTTCGTCGCCTACTTGCCGGTGACCACGGTCGCCGTGAGCCTGCCCGCCATCCAGTCGGCGCTCAACGCGTCGACCGCCCAACTGTCCTGGGTCCAGGACGCGTTCGTCCTGCCCATGGCCGCGTTCATCCTCACCGCCGGAGTCTTCGGCGATGTCCACGGACGCAAGAAGGTGTTCCAGGCGGGCCTGCTGTTCGCCGCCGCCGGTGCCGCCGTGGCACTGTCCGCGCAGTCGGTGCAGGTGCTGTGGATCGGCCAGGCCCTCGCGGGTCTCGGCGCGGCGACCCTGCTGCCCACCACCCTGGCGCTGATCAGCCACGCGGTTCCCGACCACCGGGAGCGCGGCAAGTTCATCGGCCTGTGGGCGACCGCCCTCATGGCCGCACTGGCCCTCGGACCGCTGATCGCCGGAGTCATCCTCGACCACGCCGCCTGGCGCTGGATCTACCTGATCTCCGTCCCCGTACCGCTGATCGCGCTGGGCGTCGCCGCCCGCCTGCTGCCCGACTCCCGGGCCCCGCACGGGCGGAAGCTGGACTGGCCCGGCCAGGTCACCGCGACCCTCTCCATCACCGCACTCGTCTACGGCGTGATCGAGGGCGGCGCGGGTTCCTTCACGGACGTCAAGGTCATGGTGGCCCTGTTCACGGCGGTGGCCGGTGGAGTCGCCTTCGTGTTCGCGGAGCGGCGCAGCGACAGTCCGATGCTGGATCTGACGCTGTTCCGCAGCCCGGCGTTCACCGCCACCACCCTGGTCGCGATGATCACCTTCCTGGCGCTGATCGGCTTCTTCTTCCTGCTCAGCCTCTACTTCGGCCTTGTGCAGCAGCTCGACACGCTCCAGGCGGCCTGGCGGCTGCTCATGGTCACCGGGGCGGCGATCGTGGTCGGCCAGCCGGTCGGGCGGCTCATGCACCGGGTCGCCCCGCGCGTCCTGATCACCGGTGGTCTGCTCGTCATCTCCGGCGCGCTGTTCTCGCTGACCGACGTCGACGCCGGCACCTCGTTCGGGTCCATCGCCTGGCGGCTGGCGCTGCTGGGGCTGGGCATCGGGACCGTGCTGACGCCGATGACCGCGACCGCCGTGGCCTCCGTGCCGTATCAGCAGGCGGGGATGGCCGCGGCCGGCAACAACGCGTTCCGGCAGGTCGGCGGTGCGCTCGGGCCTGCCGTCCTGGGCGCCCTGCTCACCACCAGGGCGCTCGACACCCTGCCCGGCCATCTGACCGACGCCGGAGTGACGGGTGCGACGCAGCACAGCATCGTCTCGACCGCCGACGCCGGTGGTCTGGGCGCCGTCGCCCACATGAACCTCGGCGTGGACACCGGGCGGGCGCTCGGCGCGCTGGGCGACTCGTTCCTGGACGGCATGCGGCTGTGCCTGGTGGTGGCCGGGGGGCTGACGCTCCTCGCGGCGCTGGTCTGCGTACTGCTGCTCCGCCCGCGAAAGACGGCTGTGTCCACCACGACTCCGGTCGCCGGCGCGAACACCGCCGATGCCACAACGGCGGCTGTCGCAGCGGCAGTTGAGCCTGCACCGAACCGCTGAACCACCCACGGGCGGGGCTCCCTTCGCGCATCTTTCGAAGGGAGCCCCGCCCGCTGTAGCGTCAGATCGACACGGCGACGGCGGTGAACGTCGTGTCGGGCGTCTGCGGGCTGGTGAAGCGGGCGTTGACCAGATAGAGCCGGTTGCCGAAGCGGGCGGCGGTCGTGGGGACGTCGAAACGCGGGTCGGTGATCGTACGGCGCAGGGTCGCGGTGGTGATCTTGGCGTCGAGGTCGAACACGCTGATCCGGTTGAGGCGGTTCTGGACGACGTACAGCGTCCGGCCGATCCGGAACAGACCGTCGCCGTTGGCCACGTCGGACGCCCCGCTCAGGACGATCTCGGTTGCGGCGCCGGTCCTGAGGGACACCCGGTAGAGCTTGCCTGGGGTGCTGCTGACGACGATGAGGCCGTGTCCGTCCGGGGTGCCGACGACGCCGTTGGCGTTGTTCACCCCGGGCGTCTGCACCCAGTCGCCGGTGAGCGGCAGAGCGGTGACCTCGCCCGTACGGCCGCGGGGGACGCCGTAGAGCACGGCGTCGAGGGAGTCGGTGAACCAGGCGCGGTCGCCGAGCAGGGTGACGTCGTTGATGAAGTGGCCGGTGGCGGGCGTGAGTTGATAGGTCGTCAGCACCTCACCGGTGCGGGAGTCGACGACTCTCGCGGCTCCGGTGCCGCCGGCGACGTACAACAGGCCGTCGTGGTCCAGTTTCAGTCCGACGGAGACCAGGCCGGTGGCGCCCTCGGAGAGGACCTCGCCCTCGCCGGTGCGCAGGTCGGTGCGGTAGATCGCGCCGTTGGCGCGGGAGCCCAGGTAGGCGTACGGCCTGCTGCCGATGGCTATGCCCTCGGGGAGCCAGCCGTTGGGCAGCGCGAACTCCGTCGGCCAACTCGCCTGGGAGGTGGACGAGTTGGCGCTCGCGGTGCTGGTACCGGCTGCCATAGCGAGGGCGGTCAGGGCGGCGCCGCCGAGCAGGGCGCGCCGGGTGGGGTGTGCGTGGGGGTGGATCCGGGTCATCGTTCGGGCCTCCGGGGACGAGTGGCGGTGAACGGGGGCTGGTGGAACGGTGGTCGGTCGAACTGGGTGGCTCGGTGACTCGGTGAGCCCTTGGGCTCGGGGCCCTGGGCTCGGGTGAAATCTTCTTCAACTCCGCCCCAAGGCCCGGTCTTTGGGTAACGGCCCGTCACTCCCCCGAGTTCCCCCGCGCCCCACCCGCACCCGCAGGCTCAGGCTCGGATTCCCCGCCGTCCGCCGGTACGGACTTCTGAAGGCTGCTTCCCTCGACGTCGAGGTCGGGCAGGATCCTGTCCAGCCAGGCCGGCAGCCACCAGGCACCCCGGCCGGCGAGCGCGAGGACCGCCGGTACGAGCGTCATGCGGACGGCGAACGCGTCGACGGCCACGCCGACGGCCAGGGCGAACGCGATGGGCTTGATGAGGGAGTCGTCCAGCGGGAAGAACCCGGCGAAGACGGTGAACATGATCAGGGCGGCGGCGGTGACGACCCGCACGCTGTGCCGCGCACCGTCGACGACCGACTGGCGGGCCCGGCCGGTGTGGGCCCATTCCTCGCGCATCCCGGACACGAGGAACACCTCGTAGTCCATGGCCAGTCCGAAGAGTACGCCGATCAGGATGATCGGCAGGAAGCTGACCACGGGACCGCTGTGCGGCACACCGAGGACATCGGCCAGCCAGCCCCACTGGAAGACCGCCACGACCAGACCGAGCGAGGCACCCACCGAGAGCAGGAAGCCGACGGCTGCCTTGACGGGGATGACCAGCGACCGGAAGACCATCATCAGCAGGAGCAGGCTGAGGCCGACGACGATGGCGACGAAGGGCAGCAGGGAGTCGCTGAGGCGGTTGGACACATCGATGTTGACGGCGGTGGTTCCGGTGACCGCGATCGACGCCCCAGTGGTGGCACGGAGGTCGGACGCGACCGCGCGGATGTCTCGGACGAGTCGGTCGGTACGGACGCTGTCGGGGCCGGAGGCGGGCAGCACGGTGACGACACTCTGCGCCGGGTCGCCGGTGGGCTCGGGCGGCAGCACGGCCTTGACGTTCTTCAAGGTGCGCAGTTTCGCGGCCACTTGAGCTCCGGCCTGTGAACTCGCGGCGGCCGTACGGTCGTTGGTCTCGGCCAGGACGAGCAGCGGGCCGTTGAAGCCGGGGCCGAACTTGTCGCTGATCGTGTCGTAGGCGGTGCGCTGGGTGGAGGCGTGCGGCGCGGAGCCGTTGTCCGGGAGGGCCAGGCGCAGGTCGGCTGCGGGCAGCATGAGGGTGACCAGGATGCCCGTGACGGCCAGCACGGTCAGCAGCGGCTTTGCGATGACCCACTTCGTCCAGCGGGTGCCCAGGGTGGTCCGGCCGGTGCTTCCCTCGGCGTCGGCGGCCCGGCGGGCCGCGCGGCTGCCGGGCTTGGGGGCGAGCCGCGTACCGGCGAATCCCGCGACGGCGGGCACCAGGGTGATCGCGGCGAGTACGGCGATGAGGACGGCGCCGGCGGCTCCGAGGCCCATCGTGGTCAGGAACGGGATGCCGATGACGCTCAGCGCGGCGAGCGCGATGATCACGGTGGCACCGGCGAAGACCACGGCACTGCCGGCGGTGCCGACGGCCAGCGCGACGGACTCCTCCGGGTCGGCACCGCGGGCGAGTTGCTGCCGGTGGCGGGAGAGGATGAACAGGACGTAGTCGATGCCCACGGCCAGGCCCAGCATCAGGGCGAGCGTGACGGCCGTGGAGGAGATGCTGACCGCGGGCGCGAGAGCGAGCAGCCCGGCCAGACCGGCCGCCACCCCGATCAGTGCGGGCAGCAGCGCCATGCCGGCGGCGAGCAGCGAACCGAACGTGACGACGAGCACGAGCAGCGCCACGGCCACACCGATGATCTCCGACGGCCCGATGTGAACTCCCTTGCTGTTGAAGACGGAACCGCCCACCGAGGTCCGCAGCCCGTCCCGCTCCGCCGCGTGGGCCGCGCTCTTGATCGCGTCCACGGACGAGGTCCGGATCTCCGCGGTCTGCACGCGGTAGTGGATCTGGACGATCGCCGTCGTCCGGTCGGCGGAGACGACACCGGCGGTGCCGGGCTCGACGACGCCGCTGACCTGGGGTGCCTGCCGGGTCACCGTCACCGCCCGGGCGATGACCGCCTGGTACGGGGATTCGGTGATCCGGTGCCCCCCGGGCGCCGTGAAGACGATCTGGGCGCTCGCGCCCGAGGCTTCCGGAAGGGTCTTGCTCAGGCTGTCCAACGCTCGCTGCGACTCGGTGCCCGGCACCGAGAAGCGGTCGTCGAGTTTGCCGCCGAAGACGCCGACGCACGTGATGAGCGCGGCCAGCACGAAGAGCCATATACCCAGGACGAGCTTGCGGTGCCGGTAGGCGCCACGGCCCAGCCGGTGAAGCAGGACAGCCATGACTAACTCCCTGGAAGAGGGCGGAGGAAGGGGGGACGTCGATCGACGAGCTCGACTTTATCACCTGCTCAAGTCGCTCGACAGAGTCATTCAATCGTGACGCACACCTCACCCGACACAAGGCCAGTTCAGGGGCATTGTTCAAGCGACAAAACCATTCGACCTTGTCGCTCGACAATGTCGCATGTAAGTTGTCCGGCATCCCCTTCAACTTCACCGCCGTGGGCCAAGGAGTGACCATGACCAGTACGCACAGCACACGGACCGACGTCGTCGTGATCGGCGCCGGCCTGGCCGGACTCACCGCGGCGCGCGAACTCGTCGCCGCGGGCAGGTCCGTGGCCGTCCTGGAGGCGCGTGACCGGGTCGGCGGGCGGCTGCTCAACCACGACCTCGGCGACGGTCAAGTGACCGAGATCGGGGGGCAGTTCGTGGGCCCCACCCAGGACCACGTCCTGACGCTCGCCAAGGAGGTCGGCGTGGCCACGTACGAGGCCACCGTGCCCGGCGAGCGGGTCTACGTCCGCGACGGCAGGGCCAGGCGGTTCGTGGGGCACACTCCCCCGGACCTCCTCGCCCTCCCCGACATGGGCATCGCCCTGGCCCGCATCGGCCAGGCGGCGGGCAAGGTGCCCCCGGCCGCTCCGTGGCGGGCGCCCAACGCCCGCGATCTGGACGGGATGACGTACGAGACCTGGTTGCGCAGGGCCGAAGTCACTGGCGACGCCGTCGACTTGATCAACATCTTCCTCAACTCCGCGTACGGCGGCGAGGCTCGGGACGCGTCGGCGCTGTTCAGCCTCTGGTACGTCTCGACGTTCGGCGACGAGCTCCACCCGGGCACCATGGAGCGCGGCACCGGTACCTCCGGCGGTGCGCAGGACAGTCGGTTCGTCGGCGGTTCGCAGCTGGTCGCGACCCGGCTCGCCGAGGAACTCGACGGCCGCGTCCAACTGTCGGCCCCGGTAAGGCGGATCAGCCAGGACGCCGGTGGAGTCACGGTGGTCTCCGACGCCGGCGACTGGCGGGCCGACCGCGTGATCGTCGCCGTACCGCCGCTCCTCGCCTCGCGCATCGTCTGGGACCCGCTGTTGCCGCCGCAGCAGGACCAGCTGTTCCAGCGGCTGCCGTTCGGCACGCTCATGAAGTGCGTGGCCGTCTACGACACCCCGTTCTGGCGGGCCGAGGGCCTGTCCGGCATGGGCCTGCTGCGGGGTGGTTCACCGATCCGCGAGATGTTCGACAACTCCCCGCCCGACGGCGGACCGGGCGTGCTCATGGGGTTCCTCGGCGGCAAGGAGTGGCGCAAGTGGGCCCACCGTCCGGCGGGCGAGCGGCGCGGCGCGGTGCTGCGCTCCTTCGCCCGGGTCGTCGGGGAACGGGCCTACGACACCGTCGACTACGTCGAGCAGGACTGGACCGCCGAGCAGTGGACCCGGGGCGGCCCGACGTCCGTCGCCGCCCCCGGCGTGCTGACCGGGTACGGGGAGTGGCTGGGCCGGGCATTCGGGCGCGTGCACTGGGCGGGGTCGGAGTTCTCGCCCTACTGGAACGGCTTCATGGACGGCGCGGTCCGCTCCGGCCGGCACACCGCCACCGAACTCCTCCACCAGAGCTGACCGAGTCCAGAAGTGCCAGCCCGAAACCGGAAGAAGGAGAACCCCTCATGACCGAGTTCCACGTCACCGAACGCGCCGTCGTCCACGCTCCCGTCGAGCGCGTCTGGGAGGTCGTCTCCCGCACCGACCGCTACGCCGAGTGGGTCGCCGGCGCCATCGAGGTCACCGACCACCACGGCGTCGCCACCGTGGGCAGGACGTACGCCGAGCGCAACCGCACCCTCGGCCCGCTGCGCACCGACTCGGTGTGGACGGTGGTGGAGATCGATCCCCTGCGGCGGCGCGTCGACACCGGGGTCGGGTTCGCCCCGCTGAAGGACGTGACCAGCGTCTTCGAGTTCGAGCCGACCCGGGGTGCGGACGGGAGGGAGGCGACGCGGATGACCTACAGGGTGGAGTACGTCATCGGCTTCGGCCCCGTCGGCCTCCTGCTCGACCGGATACAGCGACCGGGCATGCGCGCCAACATGCGCACCTCCATGGCGAACCTGAACACCCTGATCCGCTCGGAGACCGTCGGCGCGCACGGCTGACCGACCACGGACGAAGGGCGCCCTCGTACGGTACGAGGGCGCCCTTCGTCGCGTCAGCCCAGCGGCACGGGCAGCAGGTCCAGACGGCCGCCGGCCATCGCCACCACCGCGGACACGAAGGCCTGGAGGCAGGTGCGCTCGGCCTCCTCGTCGGGCAGGGCGAGGTGTTGCAGCATGAGCCCGTCGAAGCCGGCGAGGAAGAACCGCGCGATCGCGTCGACGGGCTGGGCGAGGGGTTGGCCGGTGCGTTCGGCCGCCTCGGTGATCAGCTTCGCGGTCACCTCGGTCACCCCTCGGTAGTGGGCTTCGAGGGCATCGCTCAGAGCGGGCGAGCGGAGCGCGAACATGGTGAGCTCCGTGAGGAGTTGATGGCTTTCGGGCTGCTCACGCACCGTCCGCCACAGTGCGGCCACCAACGCGCTCGCCGTCTCCTCGAACCCTCCGTCCGCCGGTGCGGCCGCCTCGACCTGGGCCACCAGATCCTGCGTGAGCTGCTCCATGACCGCGAGGTACAGCCCTTCCTTCGTGCCGAAGGTGTAGTGCACCGTCGCCTGGGCCACCCCCAGCTCGGCGGCGATGGCACGCGTGCTGCCCGCCGCGACCCCCTCCCTCGTCATGAAGTCGATGGCCGCTTTGATCAGCTGGGGACGGCGCTCGGCCGCGGAGACATGAGCCATGCCCCCATCATACCGACTGAGTCTGCCGAACCAGTCGTACGAACAAGTCAGTCTTCGCCCGGGCTGGACACCTGCGGCCGCGGCACGGCCGCTGAGGTCCGGTCCTTGGCCGCGCGGGTCAGTTCCCGCAGGACAGCGGGTGCATACGTTTCCTGCACCACCCGTGAAACGGGACGACCGAGGAGGCAGGCTCGTGACGGAAAGCCAGTTGGACACGTGTGTGATCGGGGCGGGGCCTGCCGGGCTGGCCATGGCCAGGGCGCTGGCGGAGCGGAAGCTGCCGTACACGCATCTGGAGCGGCACACCGGGCTCGGCGGTATCTGGGACATCGAGAACCCGGGCGGCCCGATGTACGAGTCGGCCCACTTCATCTCCAGCAGGACCCTGTCCGGCTTCGGCGGTTTCCCGATGCCGGACCACTTCGCGGACTATCCGCCGCACCGGCAGATCCTGTCGTACCTGCGGTCCTTCGCCGACGCCTACGGGCTGACGGAGCGGATCGAGTTCGGTGTCGGGGTGCAGAGCGTCGAGAAGAACGCGGACGGCACCTGGACGGTCGTCCGGACCGACGGGCGGGAGAGCCTGCACGCGCAGGTCGTGGTGTGCACGGGCTCGCAGTGGCACCCCAACATCCCTGAGATTCCCGGTGAGTTCGGCGGGGAGGTCCGGCACACCGCCGGCTATCGCAGCGCGGAGGAGTTGCGGGGCAAGCGGGTGCTCGTCGTGGGTGCGGGAAACTCCGGCTGCGACATCGCCTGCGACGCGGCCCGGACGGCGGACCACGCGGTGATCAGCATGCGGCGCGGGTACTGGTTCATCCCCAAGCATCTGTTCGGGCGGCCGGTGGACACCATCGCCAACAGCGGTCCGCATCTGCCGATGTGGCTGGCGCAGCGCGTCTTCGGCGGACTGCTGCGGGTCGTCAACGGCGATCCGACGCGCCTGGGCCTGCAGAAGCCGGACCACAAGCTCTTCGAGACGCACCCGGCCATCAACTCGATGCTGATCCACCACCTCCAGCACGGCGACATCACCGCCAGGCCGGGGATCGCCCGCGCCGAGGGCAGCACCGTGCACTTCACGGACGGCACGAGCGACGACTTCGATCTCGTCCTGCTGGCGACGGGCTACGTCCACAAAGTGCCGGTCGCGCAACGGTACTTCGGGGACGAGCAGCATCCCGACCTGTATCTGTCGTCGTTCTCGCGCGAGCACCAGGGCCTGTTCGGGATCGGGTTCGTCGAGACCAACTCCGGCGCCTACCAACTCTTCGACAGTCAGGCCCAGTTGATCGCCGGGTATCTGAACGACGTGCGTCACGGTCTGACCAACGCCGAGCGGTTCACGCAGATGATCCGGGCCGACCGCCCGGATCTGACCGGCGGGCTGAAGTTCGTCGCCTCGCCCCGGCACACCGGCTACGTCGACAGCGGGGCGTTCGTGAAGTACCTCGGCAAGGTGGCCCGGCAGATGGGCTGGCGCACCGAGGGCCAGGCGCCGCCGGTGCGGTCCCCGCGACGGGTGGAGACGGCGGCATGAGGCGGTTCGACTTCACCGACAAGGTCATGCTGGTCACGGGCGGCGCGGGCGGTATCGGCAGTGCGCTGTGCCACCGCTTCGCGGCGGGCGGCGCGCGCTGTGTCGTCGTCGACATCGACGGGGTCCGTGCCGAGAAGGTGGCCGCCGGACTGCCCGGCGGCGGGCACGCCGGGATCGGCTGCGACCTGACCCAACGCGCCCAGCTGGAGCGGCTGTTCGAGCAGGTCGCCGAGGTCCACGGCCGTCTCGACGTGCTGGTGAACAACGTCGGCATGACCAGCTCGGAGCGCTTCGACGCGCGCAGCGTCGAGAGCATCGAGCAGGAGATCACCCTCAACCTGACCTCCCCGCTGGTCGCCACCCGGATCGCGCTCCCCCTGCTGAAGGCCTCGCGGGACGCCCGGGTGGTCACCACGGTCTCCCTCGGCGGGATCTTCCCGCTGGGCGAGACCCCGATCTACACGGCGTCCAAGTTCGGGCTGCGCGGCGCGATGCTCGCCATCGGCCTCGATCTGCGAAGCAAGGGCATCCTGGCCGGGTCGGTGCTGCCCTCGGCCACCGACACCCGGATGCTGCGCCAGGAGGCCGTGGACGGCGGCAACTCCATGCAGTTCCAGGACCCGCCGCAGCAGCCCGCGAACGTCGTCACGGCCGTCGTCAGCCTGTTGGACAGGCCACGGCTTGAGGCCTATCCCCGGTCCGGCGAGTCCCGGCTGGTGCGGTTCGCCATGCTCGTACCGAACCTGCTGCCCAGGCTCTTCCCGCTGTTCCGCAAGCGCGGCGACCGCGGCATGGCCCGCTACCTGGAGGAGCTCCGGCGCCGCGGACTGGCCCGACAGACCGACGGGCGCTGGGAGTTGGTGGAGGAGGCATGAACAGGAACGAGACGCTGACCGTCGTCGACCCGGCCACCGGCGAGCCGCTCACCACCCTGCCCGCCGCGAGCGCCGACGATGTCACCAAGGCGGCCCAACAGGCCCAGCTCACCTACGACACGGGGACTTGGTCACGCCTGCCGGTCCGCGAGCGGAGCGCCGTACTGCTGCGGCTGGCCGGCCTGATGGAACGGGACGCCGAACTCCTCGCCCGGCTCGACAGCGAGGACGCGGGCAAGCCGATCACGGAGTGCCGTACGGGGGATGTGCCGGGGGCGATCGAGTCGATCCGCTGGTTCGCCGAGGCGGCCGACAAGGTCTTCGGCCGGGTCGCGCCGGGCGGGTCCGACGCGCTCGGTCTCGTCAGCCGCGAGCCGGTCGGTGTCGGCGCGGCGATCCTCCCGTGGAACTACCCGCTGGCGATGGCCAGTTGGAAGATCGGCCCGGCACTGGCCGCCGGGAACTGTCTCCTCGTCAAGCCCGCCGAGGCCACCCCGCGCTCGGCCCTCCACCTCGCCGCCCTCGCCACCGAGGCCGGCCTGCCCGACGGCGTGCTCACGGTACTGCCCGGCTACGGCGAGGAGGCCGGCGCCGCCCTCGCCCACGACCCCCTCGTCCGGGCGCTCTCCTTCACCGGCTCCACCGCCACCGGCCGCCGCATCCTGAAGGCCGCCGCCGACAGCAACTTCAAACGCGTCTCCCTGGAGATGGGCGGCAAGAGCCCGCAGGTACTGATGGCCGACGCGCTCTCCTACGGCGACGAGCTGATCGGCGACATGATCGAGGCCGCGTTCCTGACGATGGGGCAGAACTGCACCGCGGGTTCACGGGTGTTGGTGCACCGGAGCATCGCCGAGGAGGTCGTGGAGCGGTTCACCGCGGCGGCGCGGGACCTCGTCATCGGCGATCCGGCCGACCCGCGTACCCAGCAGGGACCGCTGATCGACCGCGCCGCCTTCGACCGGGTCGCGGGTGCCGTCGACGCGGCCCGTGCGGCCGGGGCCCAGATCCACACCGCGGGACTCCCCCACGGACTCCCCGCGCGCGGCTCCTACTACCCGCCCACCGTGATCACCCGCGCCCCCGCCGAAAGCGCCGTGCTCACAAGGGAGTTGTTCGGTCCCGTGGTCACCGTCGAGACCTTCGTCTCCGAGGAGGAGGCGGTGCGGATGGCGAACGCCACCGAGTACGGACTCGCCGCCTCCGTCTGGACCCGCGACCTCGACACCGCGCTGCGGCTGGCCCGTGGCATCGAGGCGGGCGTGGTCTCCGTCAACGCCTACAGCGAGGGGGACATCACCACCCCGTTCGGCGGCTGGAAGCAGTCCGGGTTCGGCGGCGCGGAGAAGTCGACGAACGCCTTCGACCAGTGGACGCGGGAGAAGACGGTCTGGATCCGCACCCGCTGACCAGGTCACTCGCGGTGCGCCGCCGCCCTGAGCAACTGCTCCCGCAGCTGGACCGGGGAAGTGCCGTGCCAGCGGCGTACCGCGCGGCGCAGGGCGCGTTCGTCGGAGAACCCCGCCCGGTGGGCGATGTCACGCAGGGTCAACTCCGGGCGCAGCAGCAGCTGTTCGACACGTTCCCGGCGTACTCCCTCGGCCAGTGCCTCGTACGTGGTGCCGCAGTCGGCCAGTCGGCGGCGCAGTGTCCGCTCGCTCGTCGCGTGCCGTCGTGCCTGCTCGCCGAAGGACGGGATGACCGGGAGGCTCTGCGCGACGGACACCTCCAGCACTTCGAGGAGGTCCTGCTGGTCGGTACGGGACGCCAGTTGGTCGTCGAGTGTCTCCAGGGTCGACGCGTACGTCACCGGGTCCCGGCCCGGCATCGGGGCGCGGGCCCACGCGGGATCGACGACGATGCGGTCGGCCGGGGCGCGGAAGCGGACCGGGCAGCCGAACAGGGCGTCGTACAGGTCGCGTTGGCGGGGCGGCGGTCCGGAGAACTCCACCACCCGTGGGGCGAAGCCGGGGCCGACGGCCAGCCGGGACAGGGTGACCACGGAAGCGAGCCCCTCCTCGATGAGGAAGGAGGCCACGCTCGGGTCGACGGCGGGGTCAGGGAGGTCGGCGCGCAGCACGAAGGCGCCGTCCTCGTCCATGCCGGTCGACCACACGGTCATCGCGCCGGAGAGGTTCTGGTACCGCACGCCGGTCTCGATGGCGTGCCGCAGTGTGTCGGCGGCCAGCAGCGCGAAGCCGAGCAGGCCCCACGCGGTCAGGTGCTGCGCCGCGCCGACCCTCAGGCCCAGCCGCTCGTCCCCGGTGAGTTCCACCGCGCGCCGGATCACCGCGCTGCCCTGCCGGTACGACACCCGCAGCGCGGCGGAGCGCATCAGCGTCTCGTCGAGGCCGACCTGGCTCAGCAGGGGCCGTAGATCGACGCCTCGTTCTTCGGCGACGACGACGAGATAGCGCAGGATGTTCGGCTGGATCGTCGCCGACGTGCTGCGGCTGGTCCCGTGCGGCTCCGCCGGGACGGGGTCGGGGAACATCGCACTCACCTCCTCGTGGGCGACCACCGTAAGCACCCGGGCGTCACCGGTCGGCGCGCTGGCCGCCGAAGTCCCCTCAACGGCCCCCGACGTCCTCCGTTCGCCCCGCCACGGCTGACTACGGTCTGTGCATGTCAGTCAGCACTCCGGGCCGGGCACAGTTCATGCGCCCCGCCGACAGGGCCGGTGCCCGAAGGACGGCGACCCTCGCGTTCGCCGCACAGGGCGTGTCCGTCGCCGCCGTGTACACGACCGTCCCCGCCGTCACCGAGCACCTGGGGCTGTCTCCGCTCCTGACGACCACCACGCTGGTCGCGGTCGCCCTGACCGCCGGGGTCGGCAGCTTCCTCGGGCTGGCCGCGGTCCGCGTCGCCGGTCCCGTCGCCACGATGCGCGGCGCCCTGCTCACGGCCGCCGTCGCGCTCATGCTGATCGGATGGGCTCCCGGCCCGAAGACCGCCGTCTGCGCGTACGTCCTCTTCGGCCTCGCGATCGGCGGCCTCGACGTCGCGATCAACACCCGGGCCGCCGTGATCGAACGCGCCTACGGCCGCAGCGTCTTCGGGTCCTTCTACACGGCGTGGAGCGTGGGTGGCGTGTTCGCGGCCCTGCTCACCGCCGGGGCGGCCCGGCTGGACCGGCCCGTGGGCGTCGGCCTGGCCGTACAGGCGGGCATCCTGCTGGTCGTCGCCGTCTGCCTGCGGACGCACGACCTGCCGGCTTCCGTGGAACCGTCTGCGCAGCCGCCGTTGGGGCACCGCCTGTGGCTGCGGCTGCTCCCCTTCGGTCTGGTCCTCCTCGTCGTCTACGTCGTGGACTCGACCGTCTCCGCCTGGTCGGCGGTGTATCTGCGGCAGACTCTCGGTGCGTCGCTCACGGTGGCGCCGCTGGCGTACGCGGCGTACCAGGCCGGCACGGTCGTCGGGCGGGCGAGCGTGGACCGGCTGGTGCAGCGGGTCGGTACCGTCGCCGTCGTCCGCACGGC
>NZ_JAWOAI010000253.1:0-14112 GCF_033194735.1 Streptomyces sp. W16 | reverse complement strand
CGACCGCCGGGCAGTGCGAGGTCGCCGCCGAACGGGCCACCGCAGCCGCGGCGGACCTGCGCACCGCCTTCGACGCCACTCCCTACCGGCCCACCGGTCTGTCCGTCGGCTCCCGCGCACTGGTCCGCCTGGTCGACGAACTCACCTGGCTCAGCGCCATCGTGGAGGACAGCGGTCCCGCCTCGGACGAACGCCGGGTCTGCGACGCCGACGCACGCACCGTACGGCGGGCGGCGGCCACGGCCCTGGACGAGGCGGCCGTACTCCTCGACGCCCCGCGCGAAGCGCCCGACGCCCTCCGCGCCGCCCTGGTGAACCTGCGCGCGGCGATGGACGGCATGGAGGACGGCGCCACCCACCGGCTGCCCGTGGAACAGCCGAGACCCCGCACGGAGTCGGAGGTCCGCGCCTTCATCGAGACCCTCGATCTGTCGTTCCGGGCCCAGGAGTTGGGCTTCGCCACCCTGCAGATCGCCGGCAACGTGGATCTCGCCGCGGCTGCCGAGCGGCGCAGCTGGCCGGAGCGGCTGCTCGGTGGGGAACCCGGCGCCCTGGCCCAGCCTCTGGGCTCGGCCGTCGAGCGCGCCGCCGCCCACCTGGAGCCGCGTTCGGTCTGGCTGCACAACAGCCTCCGGGGCGCGCTGGGTCTCGGAATCGCGGTGGCGCTGGCGAACGCGACAGGCGTCCAGCACTCGTTCTGGGTGCTGCTCGGAACCCTGTCGGTGCTGCGCTCCAACGCGCTCAACACGGGCCAGAACGCCTTGCGCGCCCTCGGCGGCACCCTGGTCGGCTCGCTCGTGGGGACCGGGCTGCTCCAGCTCATCGGCGACCATGGCACCCTGCTGTGGTTCCTGCTCCCCGTCGCCGTGCTCGTCGCCGGTATCGCCCCCGCCGCGATCTCGTTCGCCGCGGGACAGGCGGCCTTCACCGTCGCCCTGGTGATCCTGTTCAACATCGGCCAGGACCCCGACTGGCACATCGTGCTGCTGCGGATCCAGGACATCGCCCTGGGCTGCGCGGTGAGTGTGCTGGTGGGCCTGTTCTTCTGGCCGCGGGGTGCCGGGGCCGCCGTGGACCGGGCGCTGTCCGCGGCGTACGACGCCAGTGCCCGCTACCTCGCGGACGCGGTGGAGTACGCGGCCAGTCGCTGCAGCATCGGCTGCCTGCCGACCGACGCACCGCTGGAGGCGAGCCGGCAGGCGGCTGCCGCGGCCCGCAGACTCGACGACGCCTTCCGCAGCTACCTCGCCGAACGGGGCGCCAAGCCGGTGCGGCTGTCCGACATGACCACCCTGGTCACCGGGATCGTAGGGCTGCGCCTGGCCGCGGACGCGGTGCTGGAACTGTGGCAGCGCAACGGCGGCGACGAACAGATCCAGCCCGACCGCTCCGAGGCCCGGCTGATCCTGCTCGACACCGTCGTCCGGCTGTCCGACTGGTACCGCGACCTGGCCGCCGGCCTCGGTCGGCACACCGCCGTACCAGCCCCGTTGGCACGCAACACCGAGGAAGAAGCGCGCCTCGTTGGCTCCCTGCGCCGCGACCTGCGCGACGACGACGGACGCGCCACGGCCACCGCCGTCCGCATCATCTGGACGGCGGACCACCTCAACGCGGCCCGCCGCCTCCAGTACGTCCTGACGGCGGCGGCGAAGCCGAGCACCTCGGCCTGACGGCTGTGCCGCGTTCATGATCCTGCCGGCGAGGATCAAATACGTTGGCCCAGCCCCGAGTTGGTGCATACCTTTCTGTCCGTGACCCGTCGCCGTCCCGCACCCGTCGCGCCCGCTTCTCCGTCTCCGCCTTCGTCCGGGCTGTTCTCCCGTACGTATCTGGCCGCGACGGCGAGCTTCGCGGCGGTGATGTTCCTGACCGGGTTCGCCGCGCTGGCGGTGATGCCGTTGCTGCCGGTGGCTGCCAGGGACCTCGACGGGGTGGTGCTGTATCCGCTGGTGGCGGGGGCGTTCGTCGCCGCGAGCCTGCTCGGCGGAGTGCTGGGCGGGACGTGGGCGGACCGCGCCGGGCCTCGCCGGCCGCTGACGGTCGGGGTGGCCCTGACCGTCGTGACACTGCTCGTCTCCGCGACGAGTACGACCATCTGGCAGCTGGCCCTGGGACGTTTCGCGGACGGCATCGCGGCCGGACTGGTGGCGGTGTCCATCAACGTGGCCATCGGACAGTCCTACCCGGACCACGTGCGTGCCCGCGCCCTGGCCCTGATGAGCGCCTGCTGGATCGTGCCGTCGCTGGCCGGCCCGCCGCTCGCCGGGCTCGTGGCCGCGTGGTGGTCCTGGCGGGCGGTGTTCTTCGGCCTCGCGGGCTTCACCCTGCTCCCGGCGGCGGCAGCGGTGCTGCTCCTGCACGGACGGGGGCCGGAGGGCGAAGCAGGGCCTTCGCCGGACGCCCGAGGGTCGTCGGGACCGGTGCGGCGGCCCGCGCTGTCGGCTGCGGTGGCGGTGAGTGCGGCGGCTGCGCTCACTCAGTACGGCGTCTCCGCCTGGGACGTACGGCACGTGGTGTGCACGGTGTCCGGACTGGCGCTGCTCGTCGTGTTCGCGCCGAGGCTGCTGCCGCCGCGTACCTGGCAGGCCGGGCGCGGACTCCCCGCGACGGTGCTGTTGCGGGCGCTGACGTCCGGCGCGTATTTCACGCTTGAGGCGTTCGTACCGCTGATGTTGAGCACGGCGCGACGGGTGCCGGGCGTGGTGACGGGGCTCGCCTTCACCGGGGCCGCGCTCGCCTGGGCCGGGGCGTCCTGGCTGCAGGGACGCTTGCAGGACCGGGTACCGCGGTACTGGCTCGTCGCCGTAGGGGCCGGGGTGATGGCGGCTGCGGTCGCGTTGGCCGCGCTGTGCGTCCTGCCCGCCGTGCCCGCGGCCACGGCGGTGTCCTCGATGGTGCTGGCCGCCGTCGGCATGGGGCTCGCGACGCCGTCGCTGACCCTGCTGTCCCTCACCCACGCCCCGGCCGGCGGGCAGGGCTATGCGAGCAGCGCGATGCAGACCGCGCAGAACCTGGGCCAGACGATCGTCCTGGCCCTGGCCTCGGCCCTGTTCAGCGCGGTGTCGACGGCGACGAACAGCCAACTCGCCCCGTTCGCCTGGGCGTTCGCGTTGCTGGTGGTACCGGTCACCGGGACGGTCCGCCTGGCGTCCCGCACCCGGACGGCAAGCCCGGAGCGGGAACACGACTCCGAACCGGCCACCACCGCTTGCCCTGCCGAACCCGCTGATGAGAGATAGGTTCCGCTGCTGGGCGTGTGCACCGGCTCGCGGGATGCTGGGTGGGTGCCCCGACCCGAACGGGAGGCGACCACCTTGAAAGCCATCGTGCAGGATGTCTACGGCCCGGCGGACGTACTGGAGTTGCGGGACATCGACCGCCCCGCACCCGGCCCTGGCGAGGTACTGATCCGTGTGCGGGCCGCCGGTGCCGGGCCCGACGTCTGGCATTTGATGACCGGCCTGCCCTATCCCGCGCGGCTCGTCTTCGGGCTGCGCAGGCCGAAGAACCCCGTCCCGGGCTGGGACGGCGCGGGGGTGATCGAAGCGGTCGGCCCCGGCGTGAGCGACCTCGGACCGGGAGACGCCGTCTACGGCGAATGCCGTGGCTCCTTCGCCGAGTTCGCGCTTGCCAAGGCGGGCAGGATCGCCCCCAAACCCGACAGCCTCACCTTCGAACAGGCCGCCGCCGTCCCCTGCTCCGGTGTCACCGCCCTCCAGGCGCTGCACGCCAAGGGCGGTCTGCGACCGGGCCGGCAGGTCCTGATCATCGGCGCCTCAGGTGGAGTGGGCAGTTTCGCCGTCCAACTCGCCGTCGCGCACGGCGCCGAGGCGACCGCGGTCTGCGGTCCGGCCGCGGCGGACTTCGTCCGCTCCCTGGGCGCCGTCGACGTCATCGACTACACCCGCGAGGAGATCACCGACCGGCCCCGCCGATACGACGTCGTTCTTGATGCCGCGGGCAACCGCAGCGTCTCGCTCCTGCACAGCGTGCTCGCTCCGCACGGCACCCTTGTCCGGGTCGGCGGCGAAGGCGGAAGCCGCTGGTTCGCCGACGCGGGCATCCGTCTGGAGATGGGGCTGCGCTCGCTGCTCGGGGGTCGGAAGCTCCGGGGCATGCTCGCGGTCGTACGCCGTGCGGACCTGCTGACTCTCAACGCGATCATCGAGAAGGGTGATCTCACTCCAGTGGTCGCCCGCACCTTTCCGCTGTCCGAAGCCGCTGACGCCGTACGCCACTTGGAGAGCGGTCACCCGCAAGGCAAGGTCGTCGTCACTGTCGGGGGACCGAGGGACTGACCGTCGACTGCCACAACTCCCGTGCCTCCGCCGCGACTCCGGGGGCTGCCAGCAGCAACGGTTCGTCGTAGGCCGGGAGTTGCGGCAACGCGACCGCCCCCGCCTCCGTCGCGATCAGCAGCGCCGGCAGACCGTCCACCGGGTGGAACTCGCCGATCGCGGCGGCGGCTGCCCGGCCCGCCGCGACCTGCACCAGGGACAGTGCCGTCGAGCCCATCACGCGTGCCGTGCAGTGCCGGGCGGCCAGTTGGGCCAGCAATGCGTCCAGGCCCGGCCAGTGCGCGTGTGCCGCCCACTCCGTCATGAACACGTGGCCGGTCAGCGTCGTGTGGTCCGCGGCGTGGATCGGGACGCCGTTCAGGTGCGCCCCCCTGCCCAGTACGGCCGTGAACACCTCGCCCCGCCAAGGGTCCGCGACCAGGCCCAGCAGAGGGGAGCCGTCCGGCTGGGCGAGGCCCAGCGAGAAGGAGCACCAACCCAGCCCGTGGGCGTAGTTGGTGGTTCCGTCCACGGGGTCGATCACCCAGTGCGGGGCGTCCGACGCGCCCTCCTCGACGCCGTACTCCTCGCCGTCGATCCCCCAGTCGGGAAACTCGCGCCGCAGCACCGACCGTACGTGCCGCTCCACCGCCTCGTCCGTGTCCGTGACGATGTCGGCCGGGCTCGCCTTCTGCCGGACCGGTCCCGCGGCCCCCGCGTTTCCGCTTCGGATCGTCTCCGTTGCCCATTCGGCCAGCTCCACGGCCACCCGTAGTGCCTCGTCCAGGTCATGGTCGTTCGTCACTGCTCTTCACCACTCCGTTCATGTGCGGGCGAACCTTCCCGGGTCGGCCTTGATCCAGGAGATCACGGTGTCGTATGTCTTCGGGGTCTCCGGGGCCGTACCGCGAGGCCGAGCCGGGGCGGTGTGGGTGTGGTTGGCGGTACATGACGTGCGATACGTCATGGATCCGGGTCGTATAGGCGGTATGCGACGACGAATAACAACCTGGGACGGGTTTTCCCGTCTGTGCGTGGCCGTGATGGTGTCCGGCCTTCTCCTCTCCGTGACCGGTATGGCCCCCGCGCCGGCCGCGGCCGAACCCGTGCCCGTGCGGGGCAGCGCTTACATGGGCATCGGCGTCATGGCCCATGACGGGACGGGCGGCAGGACCGGTGCGGTGTCCCCGGAGGAGCGGGCCGGGCAGACCGAGGGCGTCGATGTCTCCAGCTATCAGCGTGATGTGGCGTGGCCCAGTCTGTGGAGCGCCGGTACCAGGTGGGCCTATACGAAGGCCACGGAAGGTACCTCCTACCGGAACCCGTACTTCGACGACCAGTACGACGGTGCGTACGGCGTCGGAATGGTCCGTGGGGCCTATCACTTCGCCACGCCGGACTCGGGCAGCGGGGCCGCGCAGGCCGACTATTTCGTGGACCACGGTGGGGGCTGGTCGGGCGACGGCCGGACGCTGCCGGGGGCACTCGACATCGAGTGGAATCCCTACGGGGACTCCTGTTACGGCAAGTCCGCGAGCGGCATGGTCACCTGGATCGGTGATTTCCTGAGTCGCTACAAGGCCCGTACCGGTCGTGATGCCGTGATCTACACGTCCACCAGCTGGTGGACCGGCTGCACCGGCGGCTACCGGGGTTTCGGTGCCACGAACCACTTGTGGGTCGCCCGGTACGCCTCGTCGGTGGGGGCGCTTCCGGCGGGCTGGTCGGCGTACACGATGTGGCAGTACACGTCGTCCGGGCAGATGGTCGGTGACCACGACCGGTTCAACGGTTCCCCGGACGCGTTGCGCGAGTTCGCCGCCGGCTGACAGGAGGGTGCCGGGGGCTCCGGCCCCCGGCACCGACTTCGACCTCGGCCTGGTTTCGGCGGCGGGTCGTCATCGGTCTGTGCGGGTTGTCATCGGCTTTTGGGGTGGGCCGGTCCGGCAAGCAGGACGGGCTCGATGGCTTCGTAGCGGTTGCGTGCGCGTGCGTTGGACCTTCTGCGTGACAGGGCGGTGGCGATGAGGCCGCTGAGGAACCCGGCCGGGACGGAGACGAGGGCGGTGGTGGTGAAGGGGAACCAGTTGAAGTCGGCGTCGGGGAAGGCCGATTGGGGGGTGCCGGAGACGAGGTTGGTGCCCGGGATGAGGACGAGGACGCTGACGGTGCCGCCGATGAGTGTGGCCAGCAGGCCGGTGCGGGTGTAGCGGCGCCAGAAGAGGCTGTAGAGGAGCGCCGGGGCGATCGCCGAGGCGCCCAGGCAGAAGGAGAGGATGGCGAGGGGCTGGAGACTGCGGTGCTGGGCGAGTACGGCCAGGCCGATCACGGGGATGCCCACGGCCAGCGCGGCCAGGCGTGCCAGTGCCATTTCGCGCAGCGGCGGTGTGTCGGGGCGGGCGGCGATGTCGTGGGCGAGGGAGTTGGCGCAGGCCAGTGTCATGCTGGCCACGGAGGCCAGCAGGGTCAGGAAGATGGCCGTGGTGACGGTGGTGAACAGCAGGCTCTCCGGCCGGGAGAGGTCGGTGCCGAACGCGGCGCGCGCTCCGAGGAGATAGGCCGTGGAGCCGCGCGGGTCCGCGGCGGTGATGGTCTTGGCCCCGATGAGGGCGGTGGCGCCGACCGCGACGACGGTCATGACGGCGATGAACAGGGCGACCGCCGAAACGGCCCAGGACATCGCGCGGCGCACCTGCCGGGTGCTGCCGGCGGTGTACATGCGCATGGTGACGTGGGGGAGACTTGCGCCGCCGAGCACGATGGCGCACTGGGTGCTGACCATGTCGAGGGCGGGGTGCTGTCCGCCGGCGAACTGGAGCCCGTAGCGCAGGTAGTTGTGGCCGGCTCCGCTGTTCTGGGCGGCGGTCCGGAACAGGGTCGGGGGGCTCCAGCCGAAGGTGTGCAGGATGAGCGCGGCGACGACCAGGCCCGAGCCGAGGAGGATCACGGTCTTCAGGATCTGGATCAGGGCGGTGCCGCGCATGCCGCCGAGGGCCGCGTACGTGATCATCAGTGCCCCGGCCCCGACGACGCAGCCGGTGCGCATGGTGCTGTCGGAGAAACCGAGGACGTATGCCAGCAGCTGGCCCACACCGGCGAGTTGGACGACCATCATGGGCACGAGTGCGGCGAGGGTGACGGCGCACGCGGTGATGCGTACCGCGCGGCCGGGCATACGGCGGGCGAGTACGTCGCCCATGGTGAACCTGCCGGTGTGGTGCAGCGGTTCGGCCAGCAGGAACATCAGGAGTACCAGGGAGAGCAGGGCGCTCAGCGCCAGGACGACGCCGTCGTAACCGCAGAGCGCGATGATGCCGCCGACGGTCAGTACGGTGGCGGCGGAGATGTAGTCGCCGGCGATGGCCAGGCCGTTGCGCAGGGGCGAGAGGAACCGGTAGCCGGTGTAGAACTCGTCGAGGTCGTCGCGGTCGGGGCCGGTGACCACGCACAGCAGCAGGGTGAGGGTGACGACGCTGAAGAACGCCACGAGTGACCAGGACTGCGCGGCGCCCTTGAAGTCGGTCACGGCCGGGCCTGCTCGTCGCGGGGGTGCGGCGTCTGGTGGCGTACCCGGCGGGCGAGGGGGTCGACGTGGCGTCGCGCGGTGTACTCGTAGAAGAGCACGGCCAGCCAGGTGACGGGGAGTTGGACCAGGGCCAGGCAGAGCCCGGCGGGCAGGCCGCCGAGGGCGGGAGCGGTCATGACCGAGGGGAGTGCGACGGTGAGGGTGAGAAAGACGGCGAAGTAGCCGAGTGCGGCGAGTGCGGCGACGCGTCGCTGCCGGCGGCAGGCCCGGCGCAGGAGTCGTAGATCGCGATGGGGTCCGGTCCATGAACGGGCCCGGGCCGACCGCCAGTTGCTGTTGCTGTGCGCGGCGGGTGGCGGTGAGAGTGGGATCGGGGAGGCGTGCCGTGCGGGCCGGTGGCGCAGCGCGTGTAACTCGGAGCTGTCGGAGGACATTCCAGGGTCTCCTAGTGGGTCGTGGGCCCCAAGAGGTGCCGACCGCGAGAACGCGGGGGAGCGGTCCGGGTCACCGCACGTTATGCGGGCTCCGGAGCGCGCGCAGGACTTCCGGCGAACTCCCTGGTGAGGACCGCTGCACCGCGCTGACCTCGGATGTTGTGGATGTGAGGGGTGGGATGGAACACCACGGCAGTGGTGTGTGAGCCTTCGGCGCGTCGAGCGGGTCGACGCGCCGACGCCCCCGGTCCGCCCCGGCTCGTTGACCCCGCGATCCCGGCCCCGGGATGATGTGCCATCAGTTGGTAACTACCCATACAGGGAAGGGAGTTCTGGCATGGCGTACAGGTTCGAGCAGAGACAGCCGGGGAGGGTCTCTCATCGGGTGAACTTCTGGGGGCGTGCGACGGGAGCGTCCACCGCGGTGTGGGACTACGAGAGTTATCCGTGGGAGATCGTGCGGCCCGACGACGGGCTTCCGGCCGCTCGGCGATCGGTGACCTGCAGGTGGTGCGGCAAGGAACTGACCTTTACCGTGCACAGCGTCACGGGCGTCCGGCAACGGCAGGTGCGCTGGCTGGTGTTGGCCTGGGGTGGTCTGGGCGCCCTCGTGGCGGGAATCGTGGTCCTCGCGTTCACGAGCGCCATCGGAGCGGGAGTCGCGCTCCTGATCCTGGGTCCCATCCTCGGCCTCGTGTTCGGGATGGCCGCCTCGGACGAGATCGGCATCAGCGGTCACGGCAACGGCTTCCCCGTGACCAATGCCAAACATTCGGTATCCGTCGTGCGTCCTGAGCTCAAGCTGCCGGACCTGGTCTGAGCGAATCGTGCGCTCGACTCCCGCCCCAGCTCGGCCAACTCGTCGTAGCGGTCCCACGTCACACGCCCGACCATCGCGGACCGATCACGTCACCCGGCCCACGAGTACGGAGACCTGGACGCTTTCGAGATACGGGCCGGACGGAAGCGACCGGTGAATCCGCTCGGCGAACGCCGGCCGATCCTTCTGCCCGGGCAGTCTGTCCGCGGGGATCGCGGAGTAGACGCCGCCGATGAGTTCGTCGACGCTCAGCTCATCGCTGTAGTCGATCAGCGTTTCCTCCACGTCTGCGAACCCAGCGGCACGGAGCGCTTCCGCGTAGCGACGCCGGTCGTCCGCGCCGGTCCCGCACGTTGCCTCCAGCCTCGTGCCGAAGTGATCCTCCAGACAGGCCCGCAGCGCACGCGACCAGGCACGGTCCTGCAGCCACAACGGTGTGCCGTTGGCCACCACGGCGACACCTCCGCCCGCACGGAACAGGGGCGCCAAGGTGCGGAAGAGCTCCTCGTGCCGCATCCAGTGCAGTGCCTGCCCGATTACCGTCATCGCCAGGGACCCGTGCCCCACCAGCGTCCCCACCCCGGGGACGTCACTGTCGGCGCCCAGCACCCATGTCACGTTGCGGACGCCCTGCCCTGCGGCCGTTTCCCCGGCGAGCCGCAACATGTCCGGTTCCGGGTCCATGCCGATGACGGAACGGACCCGGGAAGCAAGTGGAAGAGAGAGCTGGCCGGTGCCGCATCCAAGGTCCAGCACGATGTCGTCGGCGTCCAGCGCGAAGGCTGCCCGCAGAGCCTCGATGACCGGAGGCGGATAGCCACGACGGTACTTCGCGTAGTACTCGGCGACCTCACCACTGAAACCCACAGTCATGTCCCTCACCCTGGCAAGAGGTGGCCGATCAGGACAGCTCACCAGCACGCGGATCGCTAGCAGCAGAAAACAGGGCTGATCCCACGACCACCCGGCACCTACTGAAGGACTCCGACAGCGGACCAGGCGTCCAGAACCGCGCGGTGTTCGTCGCCCTCGCCGTAGAGGCGGAGAGCCGCGGTGGCCGTCAGGCGGGCGAAGTCGGTGAACCGTACGTTCTCGTGGAGTTCGGCGCTGGTGAGGGCCGCCCACCAGATCTGTCCGGCCCGCTCCCACGCCTTGCCGCCGAGCCGCTCGGCGACAAGGTAGAAGGCGTGGTTGGGGATACCCGAGTTGAGGTGCACGCCTCCGTTGTCGTGTTCCGTGTGCTGGTAGCCGTCCATCGTCCTGGGCTGCGGGTCGGTGCCCAGAACGGCGTCGTTGTAGGCGCTGCCGGGATCCCTCAGCGAACGCAGCGCCCGGCCGTGAATGCCGGGAGCCAGCAGCCCGGCGCCCAGCAGCCAGTCCGCCTGATCCACGGTCTGATCCAGCGTGTACTGCTTGAGCAGCACGCCGAAGACATCGCAGATCGAGTTGTGCAGGGCCCCGGCCTGTCCGTCGTAGGGGATCAGACGCAGTTCGCCGATTCCCTTCCAGACCTCGACTCCGATGATGTCGACGCACTTGCTGAACCGGGTGAAGATCTCGTCGTCGCCGTCCCCCAGGACCAGGACCTCACCGTTCCAGAACGCGTTGTTGTATTTCTGGTCGTAGTGGACGACCGCCGCGATCGGTCCCTCGTCGGGCGAAGCGACGTATTCGCGGCCGAAGACCTCCCGCAGAAACTCCGACGTGGCCACGAGCCCCTCGTACGCTTCGTCGACAGCCGGGTCACCCACCGGACCGTGACCCGTGGAACGGGCCACCGTGGACAGGCGGTTCAGATCCGTGCCCCACCGCGCGTCGAAGACCACGTGCTTCACGTCGTCGGCCGACGCCATGTCCGGATTCCGTACGACGCGCCCCTCCTCCACGTACACCTCGGCCCGACGGAAGACGAACTGCGGCGGGGCCTGATCGGTCAGCCGTTCCAGCAGAAGCAGCGGGACCACGCTGGAGCGCAGCAGCGCGGGTTCCAGCGGACTGGCGCTGCGTTCGACCAGTTCGAGCCGCCTCGTCCACGCCCGGATCTGGCCCTTGGAGATCCGGGCCACCTCGCCGATCTCGGTGATCGCCCGCACCAGCCGCTGCACCGCGTCCCGGGCCAGGTCCTCGCGAGCCTCCTCGGAGACGGTGTCCCCGGTGATGAACGGCATTGCTTCCAGTGCTTCGTAGCCACGCAGCACAGCCTCGAAGATCCCGCTGTCGCGTTTGCGCGCGAGCAGCGGCCCATGGTCGTCCCACGCGGTGCGGCTCGGCGTCGGCGCCGCCCAGTGCCCGTACTTGCGGTAGTACGCGACAGCCGTGCTGTTCCTGGTCAGTTCGGCGTAGATCAGCCTGGCCGCGGTGCGGGCGTTGCTGTGGGTGCGCAGCAGTCCACCGGCGGCCGTGGCGATGCCGCCGCCCGCCGCACCGATGAGCGCGGCTATCAGCGTGCTGTCCATGCTTCCCCGCTTCCCCCGGCGTTGACGCACACGGTCAGGGAATCAGCCGGCCCCGGCGGCGTCCAGGGTTTCCACCCCCAGCGGCGCCCCGAGGTGACGTTGGCGCCCGCAGCCGCCCGTGACGTATGTTTGGCCTAGGACAAACTTTGGCATAGGACGAATCCTGCTGCTCGGACGAATCCTTCTCCTCGGGTGGAGCTGATCACGTGGGTATCAGGGGCACCACCGCGGCCGAGATCGCGGGGAGCGTGCGGGACCAGGTCGCTTCGGGCGAGCTGGCGCCTCAGTCGAGTCTGCCCCCGGTGCGGACGCTCGCGGCCGAGCTGGGCGTCAACCGCAACACGGTGGCCCTCGCGTACCGGCGGCTCGTCGAGGCGGGAGTGGCCGAGACGCGGGGTCGTGGCGGCACGGTGGTCGCGGTGGTACCGCAGCTCGCGCGCGAAGGCGTCGGTGTCGGCGGCGGATGTGTCGACCTGGCCAGTGGCAACCCCGACCCGAGCCTGTTGCCCGACATCCTGGCCGCCACCCGGCGCGGGGACTACACCCCGCCGCTGTACGGTGTGCCCGCCGTCGACGCCGGGCTGGAGGCATGGGCCTGTGCCGACTTCGCCGAGGACATCGATCAGCCGTTCCGCACGCTGGTGACGCATGGAGCGGTGGATGCCACCGAGCGGCTTCTGAACGCACACCTCACCCGCGGGGACCTGGTGGCGATCGAGGACCCCTGCTTCCTCGCGAGCATCGGCACCCTGCGCCTGAACGGCTACCGCACGGCACCCGTCGGGGTCGACGGCGCCGGCATGCGCCCCGAGGCGCTGCGGGCCGCCCTGGAGGCCGGCGCCCGCGCGGTCGTCTGCACACCCCGGGCCCACAACCCGACCGGTGCGAGCCTCACCGAGGAACGAGCGGCCGACCTGCGTGCGATCCTCGCGGAGTACCCCCAGGTCCTCGTGATCGAGGACGACCACTTCTCGGCGGTCTCCGCACGGCCGTACCACCGGATCACACCACCGAGCAGTTCACACTGGGCGCTGGTGCGGTCCGTGTCCAAGTTCCTCGGACCGGATCTGCGACTCGCCCTCGTCGCCGCGGATACCGAGACCACCGCGCGCCTGGAGGCGCGGTTGAGCGCCGGCACCGCATGGGTCAGCCGCCTGCTGCAGCACATCACCCGTGAACTCCTGCGCGATCCCCGGGTCCACGAACTCCATGAACGGGCCCGGGAGTTCTACGCACGGCGCAGTGGCCTGCTCCTGGAGCAGCTGCACGCCCAAGGCGTCACGCAAGACGCTACGCAAAGCGTCACCCACGGCACGGACGTCCCGTATCGGCCCGACGGGCTGAACGTATGGGTCGAACTCGACGTCGACGGACGGGCCGTGGTCGCGGCCCTGGCGCAGCGCGGTTGGGCGGTGCGGCCGGGGCACCTCTTCGCGCCGGATCCGGCCGCTCACCGGGGCGCGATCCGGGTCACCTCCTCCACCATCACCGAGCCGCAGGCCGAGGTCTTCGCCGCCGAACTCGCCGCGGTCGTAAAGGAATTGCGCTCGACGGCCAACTGACCATCACGAATGTCCCACCCACTCAAGGAGTCATCATGTTCCGCGGCCTGAGCGCCTTCCCCCTCACGCCCACCGACGAGCAGGGCATCGACGAAACGGCCTACGCGGCGCTCGTCGCACGGCTCGCCACCGCCGGCGTGGACTCCATCGGGGCGCTCGGCTCCACCGGTGGCTACGCCTACCTCACCCGGGAACAGCGCGCCCACACCGCGAAGATCGCGGTCGAGGCCGCCGACGGAGTGCCCGTCATCGTCGGCATCGGCGCGCTGCGCACCTCGCACGTACGGGAGCTGGCCGAGGACGCCCAGCAGGCGGGCGCCTCCGGAGTGCTGCTCGCCCCGATGACATATCAGGCGCTCACCGAGGACGAGGTGTTCGGCCTGTACCAGGACGTCACACGTGACCTCTCCGTCCCGCTGTGCGTCTACGACAACCCCGGTACCACGCACGTGCACTTCACCGACGAACTGCACGGCCGTATCGCGCGGTTGCCGAACATCGGCTCGATCAAGATCCCCGGTGTGCCGGACGACCCGCGCGAGGCCGAGCTCCGGGTCGCCGCGCTGCGCGCGCTGATCCCCGACACCGTCACCATCGGGGTGAGCGGGGACTGGACGGCCGCGCGCGGTCTGAACGCCGGGTGCGACGCCTGGTACTCGGTCATCGGTGGCACCTTCCCGCTGACCGCCCTCGCCCTCACCCGCGCCGCCCAGTCCGGCCACGCGGGCCCGGCGGCGGACCTCTCCGAGCAACTCCAGCCGCTGTGGGCCCTGTTCCGCCGCCACGGCAGCCTGCGCGTTATCTCCGCCGCCGCCTCCCACCTCGGCCTGACAGCAGAACCGAACCTGCCGCTTCCGCTGCGGGGGCTGGACGAGACCGCCCGCCGAGACGTCGTCGCCGCGCTGGACACCCTCGGGCTCACCTCCTGAGCACGAACACCGTGAACCCGCAGCACACAGCAAGCACCACACCGAGGTCGCGGGAAACCTCACCTCCGCCCGGACGGGGCGCCGGCGGCCTGGCGCGCTACGTCG
>NZ_JAWOAI010000252.1:0-14219 GCF_033194735.1 Streptomyces sp. W16 | reverse complement strand
GCCCGCCCACGGCGCCCGCGCCCCCGTCCGCAGTGCACGCACGCGTAGCCGCTCCCGGCGCGCACGCCCGGTGCTACCAAACGCCTACGCATGCCCAGCGTTACCGAACGCCCGCGCCCCCCACCCATGGCCCGCACCTCCGCCCGCGCCCAACTCCCCCCAACGCCCGCCCTACTGAACGCACCCAACACCCGCCCTACTGAACGCCCACCCAGCACCCGACGTATCAGACCCGCATGAAGTATCGCCACAACGCGGCCCCGCGCCGGAGATGGCCGGTTGCCGTACCCCGCACAGGGCGGGCACAGCAACCGGCTCCCCCGCGCAAAGCGCCGCCCCGTAGTCTGTCCTCCGTGGCAGAACCAGTCGTGCGCATCCCGGATGCGAAGGTCGCGCTGTCCACGGCGTCCGTGTATCCGGAGTCGACGGCGACGGCCTTCGAGATCGCCGCGCGCCTCGGCTACGACGGCGTCGAGGTCATGGTGTGGACCGACCCGGTCAGCCAGGACATCGAGGCGCTGCGCAGACTCAGCGATTACCACCAGGTCCCGATCCTCGCCGTGCACGCGCCGTGCCTGCTCATCACGCAGCGGGTGTGGTCCACCGACCCGTGGATCAAGCTCCAGCGCGCCCAGGCCGCCGCCGAGAAGCTCGGCGCGAGCACGGTCGTCGTGCACCCGCCGTTCCGCTGGCAGCGCCAGTACGCGCGGGACTTCGTCAGCGGGATCTGGAGGATGGCGAACGAGACGGATGTGCGGTTCGCCGTAGAGAACATGTACCCGTGGCGCTACCGCGACCGCGAGATGCTCGCCTACGCCCCCGAATGGGACGTGACGCAGGACGACTACCGGCACTTCACGATCGACCTCAGCCACACCGCGACCGCCCGCACCGACGCCACCGCGATGATCGACCGCATGGGCGACCGGCTCGGCCATGTCCATCTCGCCGACGGCAACGGCTCCAACAAGGACGAGCACCTGGTCCCCGGCCGCGGCACCCAGCCCTGCGCCGAACTGCTGGAACGGCTCGCGACGACCGGCTTCGACGGCCATGTCGTCATCGAGGTCAACACCCGGCGCGCGATGTCCGGCGCCGAACGCGAGGCCGATCTCGCGGAGGCGCTCGCCTTCACGCGGCTGCATCTGGCCTCGGCCGTGAAGGTGCCCCGGCGGTGACCGACGCCACCGCCAAGCGCCGGGGCCGGCCCCCTCGTACGGAATCCGCCGACACCCGCGACCGCATCCTGGCCGCGGCCCGGGAGGAGTTCTCCGAGCGGGGGTACGAGAAGACCTCCGTGCGCGGTATCGCCAAGGCGGCCGGGGTCGACTCGGCGCTCGTCCACCACTACTTCGGTACCAAGGAACAGCTTTTCGAGGCGGCCGTAGAGGTCGCCTTCGCCCCCGCGCGCAACGCGCCGGACGCGGTCGCCGAGGGGCCGATGGACGGCGTCGGCGAGCGGCTGACGCGCTTCATCTTCGGCGTCTGGGAGAACCCCGCCACCCGTAAGCCGCTGCTGGCGGTCGTCCGGTCCGCCGTCAACAACGAGGCCGCAGCGGCCGTCCTCCGCCGGCTCGTGGTCTCCCAGATGCTGAGCCGGGTCGCCGCCCAGCTGGACCTCCCGGACGCGGAACTGCGCGCCGAGCTCGCGGCGGCGCAGCTGGTGGGTACGGCGATGCTGCGCTACGTGATCAAGGTGGAACCGCTGGCATCGGCGGACCCGGAGCAGATCATCGCGCGGATCGCGCCGGTGGTGCAGGGGCATCTGACGGGGTCGTGAAGCCGTCCTGCGGCGAGACGGGCGTCCCGTAATGCGGACACCGTGTCCGACCCCTGGATGACCGGCGTACGCTCAATAGCAGCCCTATCTGTCTTGAAGGAGCGATCGACGATGCCCGAGCTGAGGTCCCGCACAGTCACCCACGGCCGCAACATGGCGGGCGCACGCGCCCTTATGCGCGCCTCCGGTGTACCCGGTGCGGACATCGGCCGGAAGCCGATCATCGCGGTGGCGAACAGCTTCACCGAGTTCGTGCCCGGCCACACCCACCTCCAGCCCGTCGGCCGGATCGTCAGCGAGGCGATCACCGCGGCCGGCGGCATCCCGCGCGAGTTCAACACCATCGCGGTGGACGACGGCATCGCGATGGGCCACGGCGGCATGCTCTACAGCCTGCCGTCCCGCGACCTGATCGCGGACAGCGTGGAGTACATGGTCGAGGCGCACTGTGCCGACGCCCTGATCTGCATCTCCAACTGCGACAAGATCACCCCGGGCATGCTCATGGCGGCGCTCCGCCTGAACATCCCGACGGTCTTCGTCTCCGGCGGTCCCATGGAGGCCGGACGCGCCACGCTGCAGGACGGCACCGTCCGCACGCTGGACCTGATCGACGCGATGGTCGACGCCGCCAACGAGAGCATCTCCGACGCGGACGTCCTCAACATCGAGGAGAACGCCTGCCCGACCTGCGGCTCCTGTTCCGGCATGTTCACCGCCAACTCGATGAACTGCCTGACCGAGGCCATCGGTCTGTCGCTGCCGGGCAACGGCTCGGTCCTCGCCACGCACACGGCCCGCAAGGGCCTGTACCAGGACGCGGCCCGCACGGTGATGGACATCACCCGCCGCTACTACGAGCAGGACGACGAGACGGTCCTGCCGCGCAACGTCGCCACCTTCGCGGCCTTCGAGAACGCCATGGCGCTCGACATCGCGATGGGCGGCTCCACCAACACGATCCTGCACCTGCTGGCCGCGGCGCAGGAGGCGGGCGTCCAGTTCGGCCTGGACGAGATCAACGCCGTCTCGCGCCGTGTGCCGTGCCTCGCGAAGGTCGCCCCGAACGTCGCGAAGAACCGCACGTACTACATGGAGGACGTGCACCGCGCGGGCGGAATCCCGGCCCTGCTGGGCGAGTTGCACCGCGCGGGCCTGCTGAACGAGGACGTGCACTCCGTCCACAGCCCGTCGCTGGCCGACTGGCTGAAGACGTGGGACGTGCGCGGCGGCTCCCCGTCCCCGGAGGCCGTGGAACTGTGGCACGCGGCGCCCGGCTGCGTCCGCTCCTCCGAGGCCTTCTCCCAGTCCGAGCGCTGGGCGGCCCTCGACGAGGACGCGGCCGAGGGCTGCATCCGCGACGCCGAGCACGCGTACTCCAAGGACGGCGGCCTCGCGGTCCTCAAGGGCAACCTCGCCGTCGACGGCTGCGTCGTGAAGACGGCGGGCGTCGACGAGTCGATCTGGACGTTCGAGGGCCCGGCGGTCGTCTGCGAGTCGCAGGAAGAAGCCGTCGAGAAGATCCTCAACAAACAGGTCACGCACGGCGATGTCGTCGTCATCCGCTACGAGGGCCCCAAGGGCGGCCCGGGTATGCAGGAGATGCTCTACCCGACGTCCTTCCTCAAGGGCCGCGGCCTCGGCAAGACCTGCGCCCTGATCACCGACGGCCGCTTCTCCGGCGGCACTTCGGGCCTGTCCATCGGCCACGCCTCGCCCGAGGCGGCGTCCGGCGGCACCATCGCCCTCGTCGAGGACGGCGACCGCATCCGCATCGACATCCCGAACCGCACGATCGAACTCCTCGTGGACGACGCCGAGTTGGCCCGCCGCGAGGCGGCGCTCGACGGCCGGTACGCCCCGAAGAACCGCGAGCGCAAGGTGTCCGCCGCCCTGCGTGCGTACGCCGCGATGGCCACCAGCGCGGACCGGGGCGCCGTGCGGGACGTCAGCAAGCTCGGCTGAGATTCGGGTAGTTGTCGCTCGGCCAACGCCCAGTTGTCGCTCGACCCGGGGCCGTCCCTCTCCTGAGGGGCGGCCCTTTTGTTGGCTCGTGTCGGGCTACCAGGCGCCCGGTGCAAGGGCGTTGACGGCGAAGACGGTGCCGTCGGGGGCGGCGGCGTAGACACGGTCGCCGACGATCGCCGGGTCGGGCAGCGCGCCGCTGACCAGACTTCCGTCCGTACGGAGCCGGGGCGGGGTCTGGCCGAGGAGCCTGCCGCTGCGGGCGTCCACGGCGAGCAGTCGCCCGTCGGCGGCGGTGACGTAGACCCGCCTGCCGTCGGACACGGGCGCCGAACCCCGGCTCACCGACGTTTCGAGAGCCCACAACTGCTTGCCGCTCGCCACGTCCACGGCCTCCAGCGAACCCCCGAGGGCCAGGATGTAGACGACGTTCCCGCGCACGGTCGCCCGGGAGTCCTGCCGCCGCACGGGCAGCGCCACGCGGCGCGACACCTTGGCCTTCGGGTCGTAGCGGACGACGGACTTGGTGTCCGAGGAGATCCGGTCGACGGCGAGGAGGAACGCCGATCCGTTCTGTACGCCGACGAGTCTCAGCGTTCCGTCGAACCGCGCCGTCCACTCGACGTCACCCGTGTCCGGGTCGACCGCGCTGACCCGTGTGCTGGAGCCGTCCTTCGCCGTACTCGTCGCGTAGGCGAGGGGATCCCCGGCGAACGAGGAGAAGTACGGCGCACCCGGCCCCGGCAGAGTCCGGTTCCACTTCGTGTCGCCCGACGAACTGTCCACGCCCGTCACGGACGTGCCGGTACCGGTGATCAGCAGCATGCCTCCGGCCGGCTGCATCCCGCCGTACGCGGGCAGGTCCCGGTGCCAACGGGCCTTGCCCGAGGCCGGATCGAGGGCTTCCAGGTCACGGCCCTGGTTCGTCAGGAGCTGGACGAGTCCCCCCGACAGCATGGGCGGTCCGCTCCGGATCGTCCTGGCGACGGAGTGCCGCCACAGCAGCGCGCCGTCGGCCGGATCGAGGGCGAAGACCACACCGGACTGCGCGCAGAACAGCTTCCCGGCACCCCAGGAACACTGGGGGACACCCTCGTCCTTGGACAGGGGCTTCATCTCCCACCCGGCGAAACCCGCCGACGACGTGGGGCTCGCGCCGGCCTTCTTCGACGTCGGAGCGCCGTCCCCGAGCAACGGAATCGAGGCGAGCACCCCGCCCACGACAAGGACGACTGCCCCGGCGGCGAACAGCGCCTTCTTGCCCAACCGCCGTCCGCGCCGCGGCTCTTGGGCCTCGGCGGACGGCCCGGGCCGGGGCGAGGACTGGTCCGGCGGCTCGGGCGGGTCGCTCGCCCGCTGCGGCGGTATGAACGCCTGGGTGTCGTACGACGCCGCCACCGCCCGCAGTTCCCGCATGAGTTCGTCCGGCGTGGGACGGTCCTCGGGCTCCTTCGCGAGGCAACGCAGCACGAGTGGCGCCAAGTTGTCCGGCACCCCGGTCAAGTCGGGCTCGTCGTGCACGACTTGGTAGGCGACGACATAGGGACTGTCCGAGTCGAACGGCCCCCGCCCGGTCGCCGCGTGCACCATCACGGACCCGAGCGCGAAGATGTCCGCGGCCGGCCCCACCTCCCTGGGCCGGCGGAACTGCTCCGGCGCCATGAACGGCGGCGTACCGATCAACTTCCCGGTCTCGGTGCGCAGTTCGCTGTCCTTCGGCCGGGAGATACCGAAGTCGATGACCTTCGGCCCGTCCTCGGCGAGCAGCACGTTGCTCGGCTTCAGATCCCGGTGTACGACCCCCACCCGGTGGATGTCACGGAGCGCCTCGGCGAGTCCGGCCATCACCTGACGCAACTGGGCCGGAGCCATCGGCCCGTTCCGCTTCACATGATCGGAAAGCGTCGAACCCGGAATGAACAACGTCGCCATCCAGGGCCGCGGGGCCTCGGGATCGGCGTCGACGACCGGCGCCGTGAAGGCCCCGCTCACCCTCCGCGCGGCGGCCACCTCCTGCCGGAACCGCCCCCTGAACTCGGGGTCCTGCGCGAACTCCGCGTGGACGACCTTCACGGCGAGCTTCATCCCCGAGGTGCTCTGCGCCAGATGCACCACGCCCATGCCGCCGGAGCCGAGGCAGGACTCCAGGCGGTAGTGACCGGCGTACTCGGGAAGTTCCGCTTCCGCGCCCGCTCCGGTGTTGCGCTGTGGCGCCATGGAACCACCCCCGTGCTGATCGTTCGCGCGCGCGACGCACGGAGCCTAGTCGATGACCCCTACGGGACAGAGGCGGCTTGCTGGCTTCCGAGTGCGAGTTGCGCACATGTGTTTCATGGCGTGTTTTGAGGGAATCATCGTTGCCCCATGGCAGTCATGGGGTCGAACGGGGGAGGTTTTTCATGTCTGTTGACCGGGTGGAAGAAGCAGGCGGCGCAGAGGCTGAGGCCGTCGCCGCAGCCGTGCACACCTACGCGATCGCACCGGGGATCAGCGTCAACGTCCGCAGCGGTCCCGGCACCAGCTACACCATCGTCCGCGTCCTGCCCGAGGGCTCTCGGGTACCGATCTACTGCCAGACACCGGGCACCACGGTCTCCGGCTACTACGGCACCACCAACATCTGGGACAACATCAGCAACGGCGAGTACATATCCGACGCCTACGTGAACACCGGCAGCGACGGCTACGTCGCCTCGCGCTGCGGCTGAGCCCCACGGGAGCCCGCGCTCGCCCTCGGAGCCATAATCGTCCCGTGAACGACGAGACAGGCATCCAGGACACCGCGGGCTCCCCCGGCTCCGGCGGCCCCCGCCCCGAGCCCCTCCGCTTCTTCGGCACCACCTGGGTGGACCACGACAACGGCTACGCCGCGCGCCGCGTCGGCACGGCCGCCGGCTCCCTCGCCGCCGCCGTCGCCTCCTGCCTGATCCTCCGCTTCGCCTACCAGGGCCTCCAGATCGCGGACGTCGGCAGCTTCGTCACCCTCCTCGTCATCGTGATGTTCGCGGTCTGCAGCGCCCTCGCCTTCGGCCACACCTGGGAAGCCTTCAGGAAGCGCCCCGACCCCGACCGCCAGGCCTCCCTCCGCGGCCTGCTGGCCATCGGCTTCGTGGGTTCCCTCGTGGCCTACTTCTTCCGCACCTTCACCGAGGCCCCCGGCGAGAAGCTCCACCGCCAGGAGTACGAGGCGGCGCTGACCAAGCACACGAAACGCACCACCCGCCGCACGGGCAACCCCGCGAAGAAGCGCCGCGACACGTAGTGGAGAAACGTCGCAACACGTAGTGGAGAAGCGCCGCGGCACGTAAGGGAGACAACCCGGGGACTGCCCGGGTGTCCCCTTCCCCGCCCCCTCACCCCGCCTCCCACCCCATCTCTCACCAAAATCCACCTGCACCCTGCACCCACCCCGGTAACCATGGCCGTATGACCACTTCGTCGAAGCCGCCCTCGCACACCGCCCGGGCCCACTCCTTCAACGCCGCCGCGGCCCAGTACGCCGAGAACCGCCCCTCCTACCCACCCGCCCTCTTCGACGCCGTCGAGGAACTGGCCGGGCATCCGCTCGCCGGCGCCCGTGTCGCGGACGTCGGGGCCGGCACCGGCATCGCGACCGCCCTCCTGCACGCCCGCGGCGCCGACGTGATCGCGATCGAACCCGGCGACGGCATGGCGGCCCAGTTCCGCCGCACCCTCCCCGACGTCCCGATCGTCCGGGGCAGCGGCGACGCCCTCCCCCTCACCGACCACTGTGCCGACTTCCTCACCTACGCCCAGGCCTGGCACTGGACCGACACCACCAAGTCGGTCCCGGAGGCACTGCGCGTACTCCGCCCGGGCGGTGCGCTCGCGCTCTGGTGGAACACGAGCGCCGTCGACGTCCCGTGGATCGCCGAGCAGTCGGAACGCATCAGGACCCACTTCGGCATCGACCGCGTAGTGGAGCAGAACGGCAGCGGCCTGCGCACCGCGCTCGCCGACCCCACCGGCCGGCTCGACTTCGCCCACCGAAGGGTCCGCTGGAGCCGCCGCGTCCCGGTCGACACCCATCTGGCCAACATCAGCAGCCACTCGGCCTTCCTGGTCCACGGCGAGGAGAGCACCAACACCTTCCTCGCCGAGGAGCGCGACCACCTGCTCACCGCGTTCCCGGACGCCACCGTGGAGGAGACCTACGTCGTGGAACTCGTCGTAGCCCTCGCGTGATGCCCTCCTGACAGCCTCGGCGGCACGGGCTCAGCGGCACGGGCTCTGACGGCCCCGGCGGTCAACCTCTGCCGGCCCCGGCGGGCGCACCGCTGGCAGCCCGGGCAGCCGACCTCCGACTTACCGCAGCGGCACAGCCTCCGTCAGCCCCGACGGCTAGCCTCCGTCAGCCCCGACGGTCAGCCCCGACGGTCAGCCCCGACGGTCAGCCCCGACGGTCAGCCCCGACGGTCAGCCCCGACGGTCAGCCCCGACGGTCAGCCCCGACGGTCAGCCTCCGACAGCCCCAGCACCACCCCCCTACCGCCACGCCACCCCGCCCCCCGTCACACCCCCTTGACCGCGACCACCTCCACGCCACTTCCGCCGCCCGCGCCATTTCCGCCACGCCCTCCCCGCGCGGTGGCCCACCCCTCCAGGGCCGCCGCGCACGCATGGTCCACATGCCGCAACCCGCCCAGCTCCAGCCGCACTTCCCGGTCGTACGGCAACGCCTCCAACGCGTCCAGCAGCTTCGGCAGCCGCAGAAACGTCGCATGCCCCAGCACCCGTACGACGATCCCCGCGTCCCCGAGGTCCTCCGTCTCCACGTGCACATGGCTGATGTCCCACGCGGTCTTCGCCACCGCCAACGCCAGCCCGACCAACACCCCCTCGAACAGGTTCCCCACCACGATCGCCACCGCGGTCACCCCGAGTACGACCACCTCACCCCGATGCCCGGCCCACAGCCCCCGCACCTGCCGCACCGGCACGAGCTTGCACCCGGCGTGCACGAGCAGCCCCGCCAGCGCCGCCACCGGCACCAGCCCCAGCACCCCGGGCAGCAGCGCCGTGAACAGCAACAGCCAGCCACCGTGCAGCACCCGCGACGCCTTGGTCCTGGCCCCCGCCTGCACTCCCCCAGAGGGGGCACCCCCAGCCGCGCTCCGCACGATCACCGCCGTCATCGGCAACGCCCCGAGCACCCCGCACACCGCGTTCCCCGCACCCTGCGCGATCAACTCCCGGTCGTAGTCCGTCCGCGGCCCCCGGTGCAGCCGGTCCACCGCCGCCGCGCTGAACAACGACTCCGCCGACGCGATCAACGCGAACGCGACGACCGTCCCGATCACCCCCACTTCCGTAAGCCGCCCGAAATCCCCCCACTCCGGCACCCGCACGGCACCGACCAGCCCCCGCACCTCCACCCGCCGCACCGACAGGTCGAACACCCCGGTCACCGCAGCCGCCGCCCCCACCGCCACCAACGGCGCCGGAACCAGCCGAGCCCCCCGCCGCCACCGCGGCCAGAGCACCAGTACGGCAATGGTGGCACCGCCCACTGACAACGCCACCGGATCCACCCGCCCCGGCAGCGACACCAGCCCGGCGAGCTTCCCGAGCCCGTCCGCCGGCGCGGCCACATCACCGAGCGCGTACACCTGCCCGGCGACCAGCACGAGCCCGATCCCGGCGAGCATCCCCTGCACGACGGCCGCCGGCACGGCCCGGAACCACCGCCCGAGCCGCAGCACCCCGAGCGCCAACTGCACCATCCCGGCCGCGAACACCAGCACCCCGAGCGCCTCGATCCCGTACGCCCGCACGGCCTCGTACACGAGCACGGTCAGCCCGGCGGCCGGACCGCTCACCTGCAGGCTGCTGCCGGGCAACGCCCCGACCACCAGCCCGCCGACGATCCCGGTGACCAGCCCCAGTTCGGCCGGCACCCCGGAGGCGATCGCCACGCCCACGCACAGCGGGAGCGCGACGAGAAAGACGACTAGAGAAGCGAACAGATCGGCCTTGCTCACACCACAGCGCATGACAACGGCACCTCCGATTGCGAACGGGAGATGCGTGGGCGCCGCACCGGGGGAGGGCACGGCGAACTGAAATCCATTGTCGGGAAAGGGAGTTGGCCACGCACCCGATTCGTGTGACCACCCCGTGAACGCGGAGGCGCCCAGACCGGAACACCTCGCTCCGATCACGCCGCCACGCGCCTGCGCCGTTCCGCGCACCCGCTTGACGAGCATGCTGCGCGAGAGCATTATTCATCGCATGATGAATTATGTCGCCGATCCACCCGGCACGGCCCCCGAACCCGCAGTCCAGGCCGAAGTCCTCACCGTCGTCCGAGGTCCCCGCACCGTCCTGCGCGGTATCGACTTCACCGTCCCGCGCGGCCAGATCACCGGCCTGCTCGGCCCCTCCGGCTGCGGCAAGTCGACCCTCATGCGCTCGATCGTCGGCACCCAGGCCAAGGTCACCGGCACCCTGAACGTCCTCGGCCGCCCCGCCGGTCACCCCACCCTCCGCACCCGCATCGGCTACGTCACCCAAGCCCCCTCCGTCTACGACGACTTGACGGTCCGCCAGAACCTCGACTACTTCGCAGCGATCCTCGACCCCGGCCGCACCGCCGCCGGCCGCCGCCACGAAGTCGACCGTGTCCTCACCGACGTCGACCTCACCACCCACGCCGACGCCCTGGCCGGCAACCTCTCCGGCGGCCAGCGCAGCCGCGTCTCCCTGGCGGTCGCGCTCCTGGGCACCCCCGAACTCCTCGTCCTCGACGAACCCACCGTCGGCCTGGACCCCGTCCTCCGCCGCGACCTGTGGGCCCTCTTCCACGACATCGCCGCCTCCCGGGGCGCCACCCTCCTCATCTCCTCCCACGTCATGGACGAGGCCGAGCGCTGCCACCGCCTCCTCCTGATGCGCGAGGGCGAGGTCCTCGCGGACGACACCCCCGACGCCCTACGCACCCGTACCGGCTCCGACACGGTCGAGGCCGCCTTCCTGCACCTGGTCGACGAGGCCGTGGCCACCGCCCGCCAGAAGGAGACGACCCGATGAACACGGCCGCTACGCCAACCACCGCACCCGCGCCCGCACCCGCCACGGCCCTCAGCGTTGCCCGCACCACCGCCACCGCGGCCCGCGTCCTGCGCCAGCTCCGCCACGACCCCCGCACGATCGCGCTGCTGATCCTCATCCCGTGCCTGATGCTCGTCCTGCTGCGCTATGTCTTCGACGGCAGCCCGCGCACCTTCGACAGCATCGGCGCCTCACTGCTCGGGATCTTCCCGCTCATCACGATGTTCCTGGTCACGTCCATCGCCACCCTGCGCGAACGCACCTCCGGCACCCTCGAACGCCTCCTCTCCATGCCCCTGGGCAAGGGCGACCTGATCGCCGGCTACGCTCTCGCCTTCGGCTTCCTCGCGGTCATCCAGTCCGCCCTGGCCACCGGCCTCGCCGTCTGGTTCCTCGGCCTCGACGTCACCGGCAGCCCCTGGCTCCTCCTCCTGGTGGCCCTCCTCGACGCCCTGCTCGGCACCGCGCTCGGCCTCTTCGTCTCGGCCTTCGCCGCCTCGGAATACCAGGCCGTCCAGTTCATGCCGGCGGTGATCTTCCCCCAACTCCTCCTCTGCGGCCTCTTCACCCCACGCTCCGAGATGCACCCCGTCCTGGAGGCCGTCTCCGACGTCCTGCCCATGTCGTACGCCGTCGACGGCATGAACGAGGTGCTCAAGCACACGGACATGACCGCCACCTTCGTCCGCGACGCCCTCATCGTGGCCGGCTGCGCCCTGCTGGTCCTGTGCCTGGGCGCGGCCACACTGAGAAGGCGTACGGCATAGACGTGTACAGAGGTGTTCCGCCAGCCGGACACCCGTCTCAAGGGCGCACCGCCGGTGCGAGGATGAACCCATGACCCAGAAAGTCGCAGTCCTCGGCACCGGCAAGATCGGCGAAGCCCTGCTCAGCGGAATGATCCGAGCGGGCTGGGACCCGGCCGACCTCCTGGTCACCGCCCGCCGCCCCGAGCGCGCCGAGGAACTCCGCACCCGCCACGGAGTCACCCCGGTCACCAACCCCGAGGCCGCGAAGAGCGCCGACACCCTGATCCTCACGGTCAAGCCGCAGGACATGGGCACCCTCCTCGACGAACTCGCCCCGCACCTCCCCGCCGACCGCCTGGTCATCAGCGGCGCGGCGGGCATCCCCACCTCCTTCTTCGAGGAGCGCCTGGCCGCAGGCACCCCGGTCGTCCGGGTCATGACGAACACCCCCGCCCTCGTCGACGAGGCCATGTCCGTCATCTCCGCCGGCAGCCACGCCACCGAGGCCCACCTCGCGCACGCCGACGAGATCTTCGGCGCCGTCGGCAAGACCCTCCGAGTCCCCGAGTCCCAGCAGGACGCCTGCACCGCCCTCTCCGGCTCCGGCCCGGCGTACTTCTTCTACCTGGTCGAAGCCATGACGGACGCCGGCATCCTGCTCGGCCTGCCGCGCGACAAGGCCCACGACCTCATCGTCCAGTCCGCGATCGGCGCCGCCGTCATGCTCCGCGACAGCGGCGAGCACCCGGTCAAGCTCCGCGAGAACGTCACCTCGCCCGCCGGCACGACGATCAACGCCATCCGCGAACTGGAGAACCACGGCGTACGCGCCGCACTCATCGCCGCCCTGGAGGCAGCCCGCGACCGCAGCCGCGAACTGGCCTCCGGAAACAGCTAGCCGATCAGGCGGCTAGCCGGTCGGACAGCAAGCCGGTCGGACAGCTAAGCGGGCAGAAGCCCGATGGCCCGATACGCGGTATCGACCATCGGCTTCGCCATCTCTCTCGCCTTCTCCGCCCCATCCCGCAACACCCCTTCCACATAAGCGGGATCCGCGCACAACACCTTGTGCCGCTCCTGCACAGGCCTGAGCAGCTCGACCACGGCCTCCGCGGTGTCCTTCTTCAACGCTCCGTACGACTCATATACACCGCTCAAGTCCTCGGGGTTCCCACCTTCGCAAGCGGCCAGGATCTCCAGCAGATTGGCCACCCCCGGCCGCTCCTCCCGGTTGTAGACGACCCCGGCCCCACCGTCGGTCACGGCCCGCATGACCTTCTTCCGTACGGCGTCCGGCTCGTCCAGCAGATAGACGATCCCCGGCCCGGAGTCGTCCGACTTCCCCATCTTCGAAGTCGGCTCCTGCAGATTCATCACCCGCGCCGCCACCCCCGGCCGCGTGGCCTGGGGCACCACGAACGTATGGCCGTACCGCTGGTTGAACCTGACCGCCAGATCCCGGGCCAGCTCCACATGCTGCGTCTGGTCGTCCCCGACGGGCACCTCGTCCGTCCCGTACGCCAGAATGTCCGCCGCCATCAGCACGGGATACGTCAGCAACGACAGCCGCACACTCCCGCCCCGCTCCCGCTCGCGCACGGCCTTCTCCTTGTACTGCACCATCCGCCGCATCTCACCGTCGGTGGCCACACACTCCATGACGTACGACAGCCGTGTGTGCTCATCCACATGACTCTGTACGAACACGGTGCACAGCTCTGGATCCAGCCCTGCCGCCAGCAACAGCGTCGCCGCCTGCCGGGTCAGCCTGCGTACCCGCGCCGGATCGTGGTCCACGGTCAGCGCGTGCAGATCGACCACGCAGAACAGAGCGTCACTCTGCCGCTGATCCACCTCGACCCAGCGCCGCACGGCTCCCAGGTAGTTCCCCAGCGTCAGGTGTCCGGTCGGCTTGACCCCACTGAAGACCCGTGTCATCTCTCCACCTCCTGATAGGGACCGCCGCATCCGGCCGGCCCTCTGGAGGGAGAAACAAGAACGGCCGCCAGGGCGGCGGCCGTTGAGTACATACGTGTGTACGGCCGCCGTCAGGCGGCCCACCACTGCTGGGTGCACGTATGCGTAGTCATGTCACACAGCGTACGCCTCCACGAGGCTCTCCGGAGCGGAGTTGACACGCCCCGACCGCATACGTAGTGTTCTCCGAGTTGTCCGACGTGAGCGCCGACTCCGGTCGGTCCCCGGACAGCCATTCCGCAAGTACCTACAAACATTCGACGATCCGTCGTTGCGTGTATTGGCATGCGTATTTGCGAAATGAGGAATCCGCGTTCGAAAGGACGCACCCCCGATTCGCTCGGGACTCAGGAATCCGCTAAAGTCTCACTCGTCGGAACGGCCCAACGGCCGGGATGGCAGCCCACTCTGACTGGGAGTCAGGCCCGAAAGGATCTGATAGAGTCGGAATCGCCGGAAAGGGAAACGCGGAAGCGGAAACCTGGAAGGCACCGAGGAAATCGGAACCGGAAACGGTCTGATAGAGTCGGAAACGCAAGACCGAAGGGAAAAGCCCGGAGGAAAGCCCGAGAGGGTGAGTACAAAGGAAGCGTCCGTTCCTTGAGAACTCAACAGCGTGCCAAAAATCAACGCCAGATATGTTGATACCCCGTCTCCAGTCATCATCTGATGGTTGG
>NZ_JAWOAI010000251.1:0-14235 GCF_033194735.1 Streptomyces sp. W16 | reverse complement strand
GACCCGCTCCCGGTCACCGAGGCCGCGGCGCCGGCCATCGGCGTCGGCTGGGAGCCCGTACGCCGGATCGGCACGGGGGAGGCCACCTTCCTCCTGGAGGACGGCGACCCCTACCGCGACGGCTTCCCCGCCGAGCCCGCACCCCGGCCGGACGAGGACGAATACGCCCGCTGGGTCCGCCAGTTCGCCGAGGCCGGCACACACCTGCGCACCCGGTACGCGCACCGCGTGCCGGGAGTCCACGCCCTGCTCGCCAGCTGCACCCCGCTGCGCGCGGCGGACGGACAGGGCCGTGCGGTGGCCGACCCGCATGCCTTCGGCGCCCTCGGCATCGCCCTCCCGCGCACCGCCGAGGAGTTGGCCGGGCTGATCGTGGAAGGAGTGCAACAGATCAAGTTCAACGCCCTGTTGGACCTCTTCGACCTGGCCGGCAGCGACGAGTCCCGGGAACGCCTCCGGTCCGCGTACCTCAACCACCCCTCGGCGCAGGTGATTTCCTTCGACGGCCTCACCGCCGACGGGCGCCGGATGGCCGTCAGGCTGCGAGGCTGACGGGGGATGCACACAGCGGCTTCCCTCACCGCCGACCTGCGCGAACTCGGCGTCGAGAAGGGCATGACGCTGCTGATGCACGCGTCCTCGCGGTCCGTCGGCCGGGTCCGCGGCGGCGGTCCCGTGACGTTGCGCGCGCTGCGGGGCGTGCTCGGCCCCGAGGGCACCTTGGTGGTGCCCACGTTCACCGAGGGAAATTCGTTGACATCACGGACGTACCTCCGCTTGACGCAGGGCCTGACACGACATCAACTTCTGTCCTACCGTGAGCACATGGAGCCCTTCAGCGCGGCTTCCACCCCCTCCGACGGCATGGGACGGCTGGCGGAAGAGGTGCGGGTCGACCCGTCCGCCGTGCGCAGCACCCACCCGCAGACGTCCTTCGCCGCGCTCGGCCCCCGGGCCGCCCGGATCACCGCCGGGCACCCCCTGGACTGCCTGCTCGGCGAACGCTCCCCCCTCGGCCGGCTGTACGAGGAGGAGGCGTACGTCCTGCTGCTGGGCGTCGGGTACGAGACCTGCTCGGCCTTCCATCTCGCGGAGTACCGGCAGCCCGGCGCGGTCCGCCGCCGCTATGACTGCCGGGTGCTGACCGACGACGGTCCGCGCTGGACCGGCTTCGTCGACGTCGACCTCGACGACAGCGACTTCGGGCAGCTCGGCCACTGGCTGGAGACCCGGGCGCCTGGCGGGCGCGACCGGATCGCCCGGGGCCGGATCGGCGCCGCCGACAGCCGGCTGTTCCCGCTGCGCTGGGCCGTCGACGCCTCCGCCGACTGGATGGCCGCCGGCCGCACCGCACCCCGGGACCTCTCCGCGGGAGCCGACCATGCCTGAGGGCGGCGAGCAGCAACGGGCGCACCGCGGCGTCCAGCAGTCGTACGGCTTCCTCAGCTACGGCCGTACGCCCCACGTACCGGAGAGCCACACACCGCCGGACCAGAAACTGCGTGACTTCCACGCCGAGTTGACCGAGCACCTGCTGCAGATCACGGACCTGGACGCGAAGACCCCCGCGGTCTATCTGGACACGCGGATCCAGCTCGGCACCGGCTGGGAGGACGAGTTGAAACTCCGCCTCGCCCACTGCCAGGTCCTGGTGCCGGTGCTGTCCCGGCGCCTGTTCAGCAGCAAGTGGTGTGCCCTGGAATGGAAGTGCTTCGAGCTGCGCCAGCAACTACAGCGCAAGCAGGGGAAGTTCACCCGTAACGCCATCGTCCCGGTGCTGTGGAACGGGCTGCGGCCCGACGAGATACCCCGCCCCTACTCGGACGTCGAGTACGACCACCAGGACCTCGGAGCCGACTACACGAGACTGGGGCTGCTCGGCCTGCGGAACCACGGACGTCATCCGACCCACCGCAAGGTGGTCTACCAACTCGCCCTGGAAATCGTCGAAGTGGCGGTCACCGCCCGGCTGGAACCGTGTGAGCCGAGCCGCTTCGACGCCCTCTTCGACGAGCTCGTCAACTCACCGAACGGCTCGGCGGGGGAGGAACACTGATGCATGGCGGCCGTTCCACCGAAGGCGTGCGCGACAAGGCGCCCCACTTCTTCCTGAGTTACGCCCCCGTGCCCTCGCCCGTCGGTGACGTGGACGCGGCCAGCCCCGAGGCCGACAAGGACGTGCGGGAGTTCTACGCCGACCTGAACCGGGCGGTCGCGGGGGGGAGCGGGCCCTTCCGCTCGCCCTCTCTCGGCTACCTGGGCGCCGCCGATCGCGGCGGACCCGAAACGGCCCGCGCCCTGCACCGCTGCCGCAGCTTCGTGCCCCTGATCACGCGCCGCTACTTCACCGACGTGTACTGCGGCCGGCAGTGGTACGCCTACACCCACCGCGCTCCACGAGGCGCCCTCATCCCGGCGCTGTGGACGCCGGTGCCGACCACCGCCCGCCCGGTCCCCGTCGACCTGGACCTGCCCGTACCCGAGCGGCAGGTGACACCGGTTCGCGTCGACGACGCAGCGCGGGACCGCTACGCGAAGGGCGGCCTCTACGGGCTGAGGCAGTACTTCGACCACCCGGAGTACTACGACCAGTGCGTCCGCAGGATCGCCCAGTGCGTCGTGCAGGCCGTCCGCCGGGCACCCGAACCCACGCCGGACGAAACGGAGTTCACCGATCTGGACCACGTACCCGACGCGTTCGCCGCCGCGTCCTGGCACCCGCTCGGCATCGCCGTGCTCGCCCCGGACGACCACCATCTGCCCCCCGACCGCACGGACACCAAATACGGTCACGAGCCACGGGACTGGCAGCCCTTCAGCGACGGATACGGCACCCCGCTGGCCGAACGCACCGCCGAACTCGCCCGCAATCTCGGGTTCGCTCCCGAGATCCACACCTACGACGAGGCCGAACCCGTCTTCCTCGGGCAGCGCGAGGCCAAGAGCCCGTGGGTGCTCATCCTCGACCCCTGGATCCTGCACGACCGCACGGCCCTGGACCGGCTGCGCGCCTTCGACGCCCGCGACCTGCCCTGGGTGACCGTGCTGACGCCACTGGCGGACGACCCGCAGACCAGGGACGCCCGCGAGGAGCTCGCCGCGCTGCTCAGGTCCGCGCTGCCCCGGCGGCTGAGCAGCGGCCGGGCCATCCAACGCGGGGCCGTGGCAGGCATCGAGAGCTCGGAGGCGTTCAACTCCCGTTTCACCGAACTCGCCGACAGCGCGGCCCAGCAATACCTCAACCGAGTTCCGCTACGATCCTCGCCCAGGCCCCCGGCGTCGGCGAAGCGGCCCCACACCGCTTCCCGCGGACCGGTCGCTCCCGCCCCGGACGAGGCCGATTCCCAGGGTGACCAGGAGGCCCAACCGTGACCGGCGTGCTCCCCCGCCCCGACGGCGGCAAGATCGTCACGTTCTACAGCTACAAGGGCGGCACCGGTCGCACCATGGCACTGGCCAACGCCGCCTGGATCACGGCCTCGCGGGGCAAACGGGTCCTGGTGGTCGACTGGGACCTGGAGGCGCCGGGACTGAGCCGCTTCCTGTACCCGTTCCTGGAACCGAACGCGGCGCACGACCGCCGCGGCGTGCTCGAACTCATCAACGACTACGTGCTCAAGTTCGAGGCCATGCAGGGCACCGGGATCGACGAGGCGTGGATCGCCGAGCAGGCCGACATCGGCAACGCGGTCTCCCCGCTGCTGTGGAACTTCCCGGGCAGCGGCCGACTCGACTACCTTTCGGCGGGCCGCCAGAACCGCAACTACTCCTCCATCTTCTCCCAGTTCAACTGGAACCGCTTCTACGAGGACCAGTACGGCGGCCAGTTCCTGGACGCCCTGTGCGCCCAGTTCCGGCACGGCTACGACTACGTCCTCATCGACAGCCGTACCGGTCTCAGCGATGTCTCCGACATCTGCACCATCCACTTCCCCGATGTGCTGGTCAACTGCTTCACCCACAACAACCAGAGCATCGAGGGCGCCGCCGCCGTCGCCCGCAGAGTGGAGGACACCTACAGCGACCGGCGCATCCGGATCCTGCCGGTGCCCATGCGTGTGGAGGACTCCGAGGCGGACCGGCTGGAGGCGGCGCGGGCCAAGGTCCGGCTCACCTTCGACCAGCTGCTGGTACGCACCCCGCACGTCGAACCCCGCAGCTACTGGGGCAACGTGGAGGTGCCGTACAAACCCACGTACGCCTACGAGGAGATCCTCGCGACCTTCCGCGACGAACCCGGCACGCACGCCTCCCTGTTGGCCGCCTGCGAACGGCTGACCGCGGTCATCACCGAGGGCGAGGTGACCTCGCTGGTCCCGATGACCGACGAGGAACGCCAGAACTACCTCAAGACCGTCGTGCGCCGCCGGCCGCCGGACCCCACCCATGTCTTCCTCAGCCATGTGCCCGAGGACCAGATGTGGGCGGACTGGATCAGGCGGGTCCTCGCCGACGCGGGATTCACCGTGGGCGACGCCCGCTCCGAGGACGGCTTCGCCGCCGGCGTCCCGCTGCGCGACGACACCGACAGCAAGGTGCGCGGCGCCTCCCGCACACTGGCCGTACTGTCCGCCGCCTACCAGAAGTCCCCGCAGGCCAGGGCGGTTTGGGAGGCCGTGGCCGCCGCCGACCCGATGGGATCGCGACGCACCCTGGTGCCGGTCCGGGTCAGCGACGCCCGGCTGGAACACCCCTTCTCGGACCGTATGCCGATCCATCTGAGCAACCTGACCGAGGCGCAGGCCAGGAAGGCCCTTCTGCAGGCCCTCGACGCCCAGGCCGTGCAGGGCGAGCACCCCGCGGACGGCTCCGTCAGCGGCCCCCGGTTCCCCGGGGCGGAGCCGCCCGTGTGGTCCGTACCCGTGCGCAATGCGGCCTTCACCGGACGCACCGAGCTGCTGGAGGACCTGAGACTGCGGCTCTCCGACACCGGCACCGCCACCCTCCTGCACGGCATGGGGGGCGTGGGGAAGACCCAGCTGGCAACCGAGTACGCGCACCGCTACCGCGGGAACTACGACGTCGTCTGGTGGATCGAGGCGGAGTTCGGCGACCTCGCGCTGCGCCAGTACTCCGAACTCGCCTCCCACCTCGGCGTCGACGAACGCGACAGCATCAGCGCGACCGCCGACGCGGTCCGGGACGAACTGCGCCGGGGTGCGAAGTACGACCGCTGGCTGCTGATCTTCGACAACGCGACGACCCCCGAGTCCATCGAACGGCTGCTCGTCAACAGCCCGGCCGGCCATGTGCTGATCACCACCCGCAACGAGGGGTGGGCCCAGATCGGCGAGCGGGTGGAGGTCGACGTCTTCTCCCGCACGGAGAGTGTCGAGCACCTGCTGCACCGGGTGTCCGCCATCAGTACCGAGGACGCGGAACGGGTCGCGGAGGCGCTCGGCGACCTGCCGCTGGCCGTCGACCAGGCCGCCGCCTGGCTGAACGAGACGGGCCAGGACGCCGCCGGGTACCTGGAGTTGCTGCAGCCGCAGCTGGCCTCGCTGGAGGCGTCCGCCGACACCCAGGACTATCCGTTGCAGGTGGGCGCGACCTGGAACATCTCCATTCAGCGGCTCAACTCCCCGTTCGCCCTAAGGCTGTTGCAGTTGTGTTCCCACTTCGGCGCGGACCCCATCTCCTTCAACCTGGTGCACGGCAGGGAGATGAGCGACGCCCTCAACGAACTGCAGCCGGGCAGCGCCGGCACGGCACTGGTGTCCCGGGCCATCCAGCAACTGCACCGCTACGCCCTCGCCAAGGTCGACCGCAAGAACAAGAGCATCCAGGTGCACCGGCTCGTGCAGGCGGCGGTGCGCTCGTCGATGTCCGAGGAGGAACAGGAAGAGGCGCTGCGCGTCGTGCGCAACGTACTCAGTGGCGCGCGCCCCTCCGAGGGCGACGTGGAACACCCGGACAACTGGTCGCGCTACAACACTATTTGGCCCCACCTGAAGACACCGTGGACCAAGGACTCGCTGGACGACCGGATCCGGCTGCTGATGACGGAGTGGCTGCGGTATCTGCGGGCGCGCGGCGAGTACGCGGACGCCGTGTCGCTCGCGGAGGAGCTGCTGATCAAATGGGAGAAGGAGGCCGGCCCGAACGACCGCTGGACCCTGCACATGCGCTTCGAGATGGCCAACGTGCTGCGTTTCCAGGGCTGGTACAGCAGGGCGCTGGAGATCGACGAGGACGTCTACGAGCGACAGCGCGCGGCCCTCGGCGAGGACGACAGCCACACCCTGATGACGGCGGGCAGTTATACGGCAGACCTGCGGGCCGTCGGCCGGGTGGGCCGGGCGCTGGAGATCGACCGTGACTCCTACGAGCGTTCCGTGGACCTCCTCGGCGTCGATCATCCTCGGACGCTGTTCGCGGCGAACAACCTGGCCGTGTCGATGCGCATGGCGGGGGACTGCTTCGAGGCGCAGTCCGTCGACAAGGACAACTGGGACCTGCGCGCGCAGACGCTGGGCCCCAGGCACCCCTACACCCTGTTCTCCCTGGTCAACCTCGGCCGTGACCAGCGTTCCTGCGGTGAGTACGAGGCCTCGGCCGAGACCCTGCGCGGTGTCCACCGGACGGCCGTGGAACTCGGGCCCGAGTCACCGGCGGCGATGGAGGCGGCGAAGGCGCTCGCCATCACGCTGCGCCGGCTCGACATGCTGGACGACGCCATCGAGCTCAGCCAGGGCGTACTGGACATCTTCCGGCGGCGCCTGGGCGACGCCTCGCCCGAGACGCTGGTGGTGCGCCTCGGCCACGCGGGCCATCTCGCGGCGGCGGACCGGCACGAGGAGGCCTGCGAGGAGACCGCCGAACTGCTCGGCCGGTTCCGTGCCGCGCTCGGGGAGGGCCACCCCAACACGCTTGCCTGCGCGGTCAACCACAGCATCAACCTGCTGTCGACCGGCCGGCCGGTCGAGGCCCGCGAGGTGTGCGAGCAGGCCCGTGCGGCGCTGCAGACCACCATGGGACCGAAGCACCCGTTCAGCATGAACTGCCAGATGAACCTGGCGAACACCGAGGCCGCACTCGGTGACGTAGTGAAGGCCGAGGGCAACTACCGCCAGGCGTATGAGGAGTTGTGCGTGCGGCTCGGCCCGGACCATCCCACGCCCCTCACCTGCCGGGGCAACCTCTCGATCCTGCTCCGGGAGATCGGCCGTACCACCGAGGCCGAGCAACTGGCCCGGGAGACCCTCGACGAACTGAGCGCCAAGCTCGGCGGGGAGCACTCCAAGGTGGTCCGGCTGCGCGCCGGCCAGCGGGTGGGTCTTGAGCTCGACCCGCACCCGATCTGACGGGCCCGCACCCGATCTCACGGAGCCCGCACCCGCTCCGGCGGCGGGGTCAGGCCGTAGGGGCCTTGGTGGCGTCGGTCCGCGCCCGCTCCCGGAGCCAGCCCAGCACCTCGGGCAGTACCGGGACGGCCGCGAAGTGCGCCGCCGACGGCTGCAGTACGACGGTGGCGTCGTCGATCCGGCCGGCCAGCCACTTGAAGTGCTCGACGGGGGAGAACACATCGTGCTCGCCGTGCCACAGCAGGGTGGGCACGGCGATCTCCTTCGGGTCGAAGCCCCACGGCGTGCTGAACGCGATGGCGTCGTCGATCCAGCCGTCCGCGTTCACCTCGATCCCGGTCTTGAAGTTCTCGTGGAGCATCCGCCGGATACCGGCGTCAGCCACCACCTGACGGTCGACGTCGGGCATCTCGCCGTCCAGATCCGACAGCAGCGCCATGGGGTTGGTCCGCATGGCGTCCGCGTTCTGCACCAGGGTGCTCTGCAGCAGACTGAGGTTCTCGCGGGCGTTGCGGTACTCGCGGACGTTGGACTCCGTCATCCCCTCGAACCAGTCGTCCAGGTCCTCGGCGTCCGGCGGCGCCAGGCTCACCAGTACGGCGGCGCTGCTCACCCGATCGGACAGTCTCGCGGCACAGGCGAGCGCGTGGGGACCGCCTCCGGACCGGCCGACGACGGAGAAGTTGTCCAACTCCAGGAAATCGGCGATGAGTTCCACGTCCGCGGCGGCATCGACGACTTTCCGGCCCGGCACGCGGGTGGAGCCGCCGTAGCCGGGGCGGTCGTAGGCGATCAGGCGGATGCCCAGCTGGTAGAGCACCATCGACCGCGGGCGCGGCCCCTGATGGCTTCCGGGGGTTCCGTGCAGCAGAAAGACGGGGTGCCCCTGAGGATCTCCCCAGGAATCGAAATCGAGCTTGCGCTTCCCGTCTTTGCTGTGAGCGGCACGCGCCACTCCTGCCTCCCGTCCACCGGCCGTCAAGATTGCCGGAATCCTCTCAGAACGACGGGCACCATTGACTCAGCTTCTCGTGTCGGCGTCATCCCGTCACTGGAAAGTGACCAGAATGTCGAAAACCTGACCGAAGAAGGCCAGCTTATGCCTGTTTCGCCGGACAGGCCCCGGGTGTGAAGGCCTCCAATTCGGTGCAAGCGGGACTTAGCGCGAGGGCCGCGGACCGCGCACCGCACGCGGCCCAGTGACCTCCGCGCCCAACTCCGTCACCCTGCGCCGCAGTTCGCGGTCGGCCGTCACCACCAGACAGGCCCGGCCGTCCGCCCCGGCGACCAGTTCGACCATCCGGTCGTCTCCGCTGCCGGGTGCCGGGTCCACCCGTACGCCCGGGACGGACTCCACTCCACGGGCCGCGCCCTCCACGACGAGGACGATCTCCACGGGGTCCGCGCGCCCCGGTACCCCGTCCGCCGCCAGCCGGTCCCGGAGGCGCTCCGCGGCGCCCCGCCGGTCCCGCCACCAGCCGTCGGGCACCGACCCGACGACGTTCGCGGCGTCGACGATCACGAGCAGGGGAGTGTCCTCGTCCATGGGGACAGGGTCCCACGGGGACCGGGGGGCGCCCCGCGCGAAAGGGCACGCCCCAATTACAGTGAACCAGTGAACGGCGACTGGCTCATACGCGGCCGTGACGGCCGGCTCAGTGTCTATCTGCCCTCCGGCGACGCCGTCCTGTGCCGGGCGGAACACGGCCCCGACGGCCTCTGGGGCGCCCCGCGCAAGGTGGGCGGCGACCAGAAGCTGCACCCGGGGCTGCTCGGCATCGGACAGGGCGCGGACGGCTACGCCCATCTGGTGGCCTGGCGCCCCACGGTGCCCGGCGAATCCGGACTGGTCCACTCCACGCACTTCCGGCCCCGGCTCACCGCCCTCGACTGGAACCCGGTCGGTCACCCGGACAAGAAGGGCGACCGCACCGGCGTCCCGGCGGTCGCGGTCGACGCGGAGGGGCGGGCCCATCTCTTCGTGCGCAACGCGGCGGGCGGGGTGAGCATGCTGGCCCAGCGGGAGAAGGGCGGCTGGGACCCATGGCGCGATCTCAAGGGGAGCGACGTCCACGAGGACCTGGCCGCGGTGACGGGGGAGTCCGGCACGGTCGAGCTCTACGCGGCGGTGCCCGGCGCGATCCTGCACTGGCGCCAACTGGAGCCGGGCGGGCAGCCGGTGCTGGAGGAGGCGATGGAGGCCAGGATCAGACCGGGCACGCTCCGCGCGCTGGCCACCTCCCCGGAGACGACCACCCTCTACTACACGGACGACTCCGGCGACCTCTGCGCCTGGCGCCCCGGCGGCAAACCGCTCACCCTGCTGCCCTCCGCGGGCCCCGGCCCGGTCTCCGCCGTCCGCTGCGAACTCGACAGCCACGACTGCACGTTGCTCGCCCAGCGCTCGGCCAGCGGCCGGGTCGCCTTCGCCGCGTATCCCACCGAGCAGGAGTCGGCGGGCGCCTGGTGGACCGAGTCGGGCCCCCAACTCCCGGCGGACGCCGAGGTTTCACTCACCCTGGACGAGAACGACCGGGTCGCCGCCGCGACGTTGTCCCCGTCCACCGGCCAACTCCTGCTCACCCGGCGCAAGGACGAGCCGGGCCTGGCGCTGGAGGCGTGGCGGGAGGTGTGAGTGCGCCATGATGGCCACCGTGGACACCGACATCCTGATCGCCGCGTGGCGACAAATCCTCGACGGCGCCGAAAAGCCGTGGGTCCTGTTCGAACACGGCACCTGCGTGCTGCTCGAAGAGCCCACCGGCGCCCCCGCCGAACAGGCCACCGAGATCCTGCGCGAGTTCGGACCCGTGCAGGTGGCGACATCGGCAGGCGACTTCCGCGTACTCGAACTCAAGAACGGCGAGGGCTGGTTGGTGACCAGCCACCACCCGAACGTCGTCACCTTCGTCGCGACGGCCGAGCCCGAAGACCCCTCGCATTTGGCCGTCGGCATGCTCGGCCGGGCCAAGCGGGACCAGGACGGCACCGAACTGCGCGTCGCCCATGTCGAGGACGCCCCCTGACATGCCGGTGCCCGGTACATCGGCCGATGTACCGGGCACCGTACGAAGGGACTAGGCCGGAACGCTCGCCAGACCCGGCGCCAGGAACGGCTTGCCGTTGACCCGCGCCGAGACACCCTCCCGGTCCAGGTACGGCGTGATGCCGCCCAGGTGGAAGGGCCAGCCGGCGCCCGTGATCAGGCACAGGTCGATGTCCTGGGCCTCGGCGACGACACCCTCGTCGAGCATCAGACCGATCTCCTGCGCCACCGCGTCCAGGACCCGGTCCCGCACCTGCTCCTCGGTCAGCACGGAGTCGCCCTGCTGCAGCAACGCGGCGACCTCGGGGTCGAGTTCGGGCTTCCCGCTGTCGTAGACGTAGAAGCCGCGCTTGCCCGCCTTGACGACGGCCGCGAGGTTCGGGGAGACCGTGAAGCGGTCCGGGAAGGCCCGGTTGAGGGTCTCCGAGACATGCAGACCGATGGCCGGACCGACCAACTCAAGGAGCACCAGCGGGGACATGGGCAGACCGAGCGGCTCGACCGCCTTCTCCGCCACCGCGACCGGGGTGCCCTCGTCGATGACGTTCTGGATCTCGCCCATGAAGCGGGTGAGGATGCGGTTGACGACGAACGCCGGGGCGTCCTTCACCAACACCGCTGTCTTCTTCAGCTTCTTGGCCACCGCGAAGGCGGTCGCGAGCGAGGCGTCGTCCGTCTGCTCACCGCGCACGATCTCCAACAGGGGCAGAATCGCCACGGGGTTGAAGAAGTGGAAGCCGACGACCCGCTCGGGGTTCTTGAGCTTCGACGCCATCTCCGACACCGAAAGGGACGAAGTGTTCGTGGCGAGGATCGCGTGCGCCGGGGCGACCGCCTCGACCTCCGCGAACACCTGCTGCTTGACGCCGATCTCCTCGAAGACGGCCTCGATGATGAAGTCGGCGTCGGAGAAGCCCTCGGCCTTGTCCAGCACACCGGTGACCAGGGCCGTGAGGCGGTTGGCCTTGTCCTGGTTGATACGGCCCTTGCCGAGCAGCTTCTCGATCTCGGCGTGGACGTAGCCCACACCCTTGTCGACGCGCTCCTGGTCGATGTCCGTGAGGACGACCGGTACTTCGAGGCGGCGCAGGAAGAGCAGGGCGAGCTGCGAGGCCATCAGACCGGCGCCGACCACGCCGACCTTCGTCACCGGGCGGGCGAGGGACTTGTCCGGGGCGCCCGCGGGACGCTTGCCGCGCTTCTGCACGAGGTTGAACGCGTAGATACCGGCGCGGAGTTCGCCACCCATGATCAGGTCGGCGAGCGCCAGGTCCTCGGCGTCGTAGCCCTGCTGGAGGTCACCGTTCTTGGCGGCCTCGATGATGTCGAGCGCGCGGTAGGCGGCCGGGGCAGCCCCGTGCACCTTGGAGTCCGCGACGAAACGGCCCTTGGCGACGGCCTGGTCCCAGGCCTCGCCGCGGTCGATCGCCGGACGCTCGACCTTGATCTCGCCCTTGAGGACGTTGGCCGTCCAGATCAGCGACTGCTCAAGGAAGTCGGCGCCCTCGAAGAGTGCGTCGGCGATCCCGAGGTCGAAGACCTGCTGGCCCTTGAGCTGCTTGTTCTGGTTGAGGCTGTTCTCGATGATCACCGAGACGGCCTTCTCGGCGCCGATCAGGTTCGGCAGCAGCGCGCAGCCGCCCCAGCCGGGGACGAGGCCGAGGAAGACCTCGGGCAGCGAGAAGGCCGCGATGTGCTTCGACACCGTGCGGTACTCGCAGTGCAGACCGACCTCGACGCCACCGCCCATGGCCGCGCCGTTGTAGTACGTGAAGGTCGGTACCGCGATGTCCGCGAGGCGCTTGAAGACCTCGTGGCCGCCCTTGCCGATGGCGAGCGCGTCGTCGTGGTTCTTGAGGAGCTCGACGCCCTTGAGGTCCGCGCCGACGGCGAAGACGAACGGCTTGCCGGTGATGCCGACACCGACGATCTCGCCGGCCGCGGCCTCCTTCTCGACCTGGTCGATGGCGGTGTTCAGGTTCGCCAGCGAGGCCGGACCGAAGGTGGTCGGCTTGGTGTGGTCGAAGCCGTTGTCCAGCGTGATGAGCGCGAACCGCCCGGCGCTGTACGGCAGTTCCAGGTGGCGGACGTGCGCGGACGTCACTACCTCGTCGGGGAACAGCTCGGCCGCACCCTTCAGAAGCTCGGTGGTGGTGCTCACTTGTCCCCCTCGAAGTGCGGGTTCTCCCAGATGACCGTGGCGCCCATGCCGAAGCCGACGCACATCGTCGTCAGGCCGTAGCGGACGTTCGGCTGCTCCTCGAACTGACGGGCCAGCTGCGTCATCAGACGCACACCCGACGAGGCCAGCGGGTGACCGAAGGCGATCGCGCCGCCGTACTGGTTGACGCGCTCGTCGTCGTCCGCGATGCCGTAGTGGTCCAGGAAGGCCAACACCTGTACGGCGAAAGCCTCGTTGACCTCGAAGAGGTTGATGTCCTCGATGCCGAGACCCGCCTTGGCGAGCGCCTTCTCGGTCGCCGGGATCGGGCCGTAGCCCATGACCTCCGGCTCGACGCCCGCGAAGGCGTACGACACGAGGCGCATCTTCACCGGCAGGTTGTTCTCGCGCGCGAAGTCCTCGCTGGCGATGATCGACGCGGTGGCACCGTCGTTCAGACCGGCCGCGTTGCCCGCGGTGACCCGCCCGTGCACACGGAACGGAGTCTTCAGACCAGCCAGGTTCTCCAGGGTGGTCCCCGGACGCATCGGCTCGTCGGCGGTGACGAGACCCCAACCGGTCTCGCCCACCTGCTCGTTGGTGTTGCGCACCGAGATCGGCACCAGGTCCTGCTGGATCTTGCCGTTGGCGTACGCCTTCGCGGCCTTCTCCTGCGAACGCACCGCGTACTCGTCGGCGCGCTGCTTGGTGATGTGCGGGTAGCGGTCGTGCAGGTTCTCCGCGGTCATTCCCATGAACAGCGCGGAGTCGTCGACCAGCTTCTCGCTCACGAACCGCGGGTTCGGGTCCACACCCTCGCCCATGGGGTGGCGGCCCATGTGCTCGACACCACCGGCGATGACGGCGTCGTAGGCACCGAAGGCGATGGAGCCCGCAGTGGTCGTGACGGCGGTCAGCGCGCCCGCGCACATGCGGTCGATCGAGTAGCCGGGCACCGACTGCGGCAGCCCGGCGAGAATGCCCGCGGTCCGCCCCAGGGTCAGGCCCTGGTCACCGATCTGCGTGGTCGCGGCGATGGCGACCTCGTCGATCTTCGCGGGGTCCAGACCGGGGTTGCGGCGCAGCAGCTCCCGGATCGCCTTCACGACGAGGTCGTCGGCCCGGGTCTCGTGGTAGATGCCCTTCGGGCCCGCCTTGCCGAACGGGGTACGGACGCCGTCTACGAAGACGACGTCCCTGACGGTACGAGGCACGATTGGCTCTCCTCCAGGGTGCGGGATCTGCACTGCTGCGATGCGCTGAGCGCGCGCTCAGGAACCATGCTACTTGCGAGTAACCAGGCTGCCCAGTCCCGGAGCCCCAAGCGGCGAACGTCACACCCCGGAACCCTCGCGATCAGGCCCGGGCGGCGCCGTCGACCCCCGTGGGGTCAGCACCGGAGTGGGCACGGGATGCGAACCGGCACCCTCCCCGGCGATCACCCCGAACAGCGTCCGCGCCGTGTCCGCGCCGAATCCGTGCACATCATGGCTCATCGCGGAGAGCGTCGGATGCGTGAGCCGGCACAACTGGGAGTCGTCCCAGGCCAGCAGTGAGACATCGGCCGGCACGGCGAGCCCCAGTTCGGCGGCCACCGAGAGCCCCGCCACCGCCATGATGTCGTTGTCGTACACGATGGCCGTCGGCCGGTCCGGCGGCGCGCCCGTCAGCAGCGACCGCGTGGCCCGCGCACCCGCCTCCCCGGAGTGGTCGGTGGCCAGCTG
>NZ_JAWOAI010000250.1:0-14292 GCF_033194735.1 Streptomyces sp. W16 | reverse complement strand
CGACGCTCTTCCGATCTGAGACGGCGACAGCCCTGCCGCCCGACTCCTGGATGGCCGCCGCGGTCTTCTCGGCGCCCTCGGTGTCGAGGTCCCACACCGCGACCGCGGCTCCCCTGGCCGCGAGCACCTTCGCGATCGCCCGGCCGATGCCGCGACCGCCGCCGGTGACGACCGCGACCTTTCCCTGCAGTGACATGTGTGCTCCCTTGCGTTCGTGCGCGGCGTTCGGAGAACCGGACACCGGTCGTTCGGCTATTCGCCCAGGGCCTCGCGGGCCGCGGCGCGGGCCGCCACGGCCCGGGGGAAGCCGGTGTACCCGGCGGCGTGGTAGAGGACTTCGGCCAGTTCGTCCCTGGTCACCCCGTTGTTCAGGGCGACCCGGACATGGGTCTTCAGCTCGGTCTCGGCGCCGAGCGCGATCAGGATGCCGAGGGTGACCAGACTGCGGTCGCGCGGGGCCAGACCCTCGCGGCCCCACAGCGCGCCCCACACGGTGCTCAGGCCGATCTCGACGAGGTCCTCGCCGAGCCTGCCGTCGCGCATGTCGAGATCACCCTCCGCGGGGACCACCCCGGGCAGCGCGGCACGAAGGGCTTTCAGGCCCGCGACGCGCAGATCGGTTGTTTCCTCGGCGTCTTCGGCGCTCATGCGCGACTCCCGGTGCAGGCGATTGCATTCGTCCCGAACGAAAGTTAGATCAAACGGTCGGTACAATCAATGCCTGTCGCGGATGTGGCTGGTCCAAGCTCTCTCCGTCGTCGCCATTGATCGGGCCAATCCCCTCATCTACTCTCGGTCTGAATATTCGACCGACTGGTCGAACTATCAAACCAGGCTCATGTGGGAGCCGCGGCCCCAGTCACCATGGAGCGCAAATGAGCGAATCTTCGAAGCCGGCGGTCCAGGACCGGGTCGACGTCCTGGTCATCGGGGCGGGCGTCACCGGCATCTACCAGCTGTACACCGCCCGCGAGGCGGGCTTCTCGGTGCGGCTCCTCGAAGCGGGCGCCGGTGTGGGCGGCACCTGGTACTGGAACCGCTACCCCGAGGCGCGCTTTGACTCCGAGAGCTACACCTACGGCTACCTGTTCTCGAAGGAGCTGTGGCAGGAGTGGGAGTGGTCGGAGCGGTTCGCGGGTCAGCCCGAGATCGAGCGCTACTTCAACCACGTCGTCGACCGCTTCGACCTGCGGCGCGACATCCGCACCGGCGTCAAGGTGACCTCGGCCGTCTTCGACGAGCCCTCCGGGACCTGGACCGTGCGCGGCAGCGACGGCACCGAGGTCCGGGCCCGCTACGTCGTCGCCGCCACCGGCAACCTCTCGGTGCCGTTCATCCCCGGCATCCCCGGACGCGAGGACTTCCGCGGCGAGCAGCACCACACCGCGCGCTGGCCGAAGACGCCCGTCGACTTCACCGGCAAGCGGGTCGCCCAGATCGGCACCGGCTCCAGCGGTGTCCAGATCATCTCCGCGATCGCCGACGACGTAACACAGTTGACGGTGTATCAGAAGGACGCCGACTGGCTCACCCCGCTCAACAACGCGCCCATCACGCCCGAGGAACAGGCGGAGTTGAAGGCCGACTTCGAGTCCATCCGCGATACGCTGAACACCTCGCCGAGCGGCTTCCTGCACCAGATCGTCATGCGCTCCGGCCTCGACGACAGCCCGGAGGACCGCCAGGCTTTCTACGAGGAGCGGTGGAACGGCCCGGGCTTCACCAAGCTCACCGAGCATTACATGGACATGCTGTCGAACGAGACCGTGAACGCGGAGTGGTGCGCGTTCATGGCCGACAAGATCCGCAGCATCGTCAAGGACCCCGAAACGGCGGACAAGTTGATCCCGAAGGGCCATGGCTACGGCGGCCGGCGACCCCCCTTCGGCACCGGCTACTACGAGACGTACAACAAGCCGAACGTCTCCCTCGTCGACATCAACACGACGCCGATCACCCGCATCGCCGAGGACGGCATCGAAACCGCCGACGGTGTCGAGGAGTTCGACATCATCATCTGGGCCACCGGCTACGACTTCGGCACCGGCGCCCTCAACAGGCTTGGCGTACAAGGCCGTCGGGGCCTCCCGCTGATGGAGTACTGGTCGGACGGCCCGCGCACCTACCTCGGCGTCGCGACGGCCGGCTTCCCCAACTTCTTCTTCCCCGGCGGCCCGCACGGCGCCACCGGCAACAACCCGCGCTACGCCGGCGACCAGGTCGAGATCATCACCGACGCCCTCGTCCACACCCGGGACAGCGGCCACGACGTCATCGAGGTCACCGAGGCCGCCGAGGAGGAGTGGACGGACAGCATGAACAACAGCACGATGTCCTCCTTCCTGGAGAGCAGCTATTTCTACGGCGGCAACATCCCCGGCAAGCCGGTCAAGCAGCTGCTCAACCCGACGGGCCGGTGGGCGCTCCAGGAGGCCATCAACGCCGTCAGGCAGAACGGCTTTCCGGCCTTCGTCCTCTCCAAGGCCGAGCACCCGGACGCCTGAACGCCCGGACGCCCGGGCCGCCCTGGACGTGGGCGGCCCGGGCGTCCGGGTCTCCGCCGAGGTCTACTCCGCGAAGGTCGTGACCCGGTGCTGGAACAGCCATGCGCCGTCGTGCCGGCGCAGGACGTCGTCGTAGCGCCCGACCAGCTGTACGGTCCAGCCCGCCTCGCCGCGCGCGAAGAACGCCAGGTCGCTGATGGCGGTCGCCTCGTCCTCGGTCGCGGAGGTGACGACGGTGTTGGCGATCAGGTGCAACTGCGGTGCCTGGGGCGTGAATCCGCCGAAGCCCTGCCGTATCGCCTCCCGGCCCTCGAACTTGGCCATGCCGACGATCTCGGCGACGCCGTCGGGGGTGTACAGGTCGGCGATCTCGTCGGCCCGTCCGGCGTCCAGGGCTTGCGCGTAGGCGGCGATGGCGGTCTGGACGGCCGCCGTGACGGACGCGTCGATCGATGTGGTCATCTCACTCCAAGGTCGGGGTCGCGGTCGTGAAGGTCAACAGGCCTGCCGGTGGCGGCCGTTACGCCTGGTACGTGGTCTTCCTGCGGTGCAGCAGCCAGCTGCCGTCCTGGCGGCGCAGGGTGTCGTCGTAGTGCCCGACCACGCCGATCGCCCAGCCCGTCTCGCCGCGCTGGAGGAAGGCCACGTCGCTCAGGGCGCGGGCCTCGTCCTCGCCCGTGGACGTCACGACGGTGTTGGTCACCAGGTGGAGCTGCGGCCGGGTGGGCTCCCATCCCTTGAAGGCCGAGTGGATCGCGTCGTGGCCCTCGACCGGGTCCATGCCCGGCAGTTCGAGGACGCCGTCGGGCGTGTACAGCGCGACGAGGTCGTCGGTGCGGCCGGCGTCCTGGGCCTGGGTGTGCGCGCCGAGTACGGCCCGTACGCCCGCCACGACCCACGCCTGTGTGGATTCGCTCATTTTTCGCTCCAAGGTCGGGTGTTTCGACCAGTCAGTCTATTGATGAGCCAAAGATAAAGGGAGGGGGTGTCTCGGATTCGTTGACCGATCGGTACAATCACAAATAGCATGCGGGTGGCCGGTCGACGGGGACTGCCGCCGAAGGAGGCGTGATCATGACGAAGCGTTGGAAGCAGCGTCCGCCGGGCTCCACGTGGGGCGATTGGGGCGAGGACGACGAACTGGGCCGGATCAACCTCCTCACCCCCGAGAAGGTCCTCCAGGGGGTCCGCGAGGTCGAGGCCGGGGTCAGTTTCAGCCTGAGCCTGCCGCTCGACCATCCGGGTGGTACCGCGCTGAACCAGCGGCGTTATCCGCCGATCCTCAGGCCCACCGAGGACCTGGCCCACAAGCAGGACGTCTTCTACAACGTCGTCGCGAGCGAGCAGATCGACCCCTCGCTGATCGACGTGTGGTCCGACGACGTGGTCACCCTCTGGCTGCAGTACTCCACCCAGTGGGACTCCCTCGCCCACCAGGGCGCCGAGTTCGACGCGGACGGCGACGGGGTGGCCGAGCCGGTCTACTACAACGGGTTCCGTCCCGGGGAGCACCTCGTGGGACCGGAGGAGGACGCCAAGGGCGACGGCAGCGGGAGCCTGAGCTTCGCGCGCAACCTCGGTCTGGAGAAGATGGCGGAGCACGGGGTCCAGGGGCGCGGTGTCCTCATCGACATCGCCCACCACCTCGGCACGGGCTACCAGCCGGTCGGTTTCAAGCAGTTGCAGGACATCATGGCCGCGGACAACGTGGTCGTGGAGCCCGGCGACATGGTCCTCCTGCACACCGGCTTCGCCACCCAGATCCTCGCCTGGGAGAAGAACCCGGACCCGGTGGCCATCCACCGGACCGCCGCCTATCTCGACGCGGACGACCCGGAGATCCTCGACTGGATCACCAACTCGCAGCTCTCGGCGCTGATTTCGGACAACTACGCGGTCGAGGGCGTAGGCGTCACCAAGGCCGAGGGCCCGCACACGCTGCTGCCGATCCACCACCTGTGCCTGTTCAAACTCGGCGTCCCGCTGGGCGAGTTGTGGTACCTGCACGACCTCGCGGCCTGGCTGCGGGAGCACAACCGCAGCCGCTTCCTGCTCACCGCGCCCCCGCTCAACCTGCCGGGCACACAGGGCAGTCCGCTGACGCCGGTCGCGACCGTCTGACAGTTCGCGTGCCATGGGAAGGGCCCCGGGATCTCGTCCCGGGGCCCTTCCCACGCGCCTCGTCACACCGCCGCGATCCTCCGCACCGTGTCCGCGATCGTGTCCCGCGACGGCAGCCAGACCCGCTCCAACGAGGGTGCGTACGGCGCCGGGACGGACGGCGGGGCCACGCGGGTGACCGGGGCGTCCAGGTGCCAGAAGCCCTCGTCGACGGCCATCGCGGAGAGTTCGGCGCCGACGCCGAAGTCGCGTACCGCCTCGTGCGCGATGACCAGGCGGTTGGTCCTGGCGAGGGAGGCGAGGACGGTCTCGCGGTCCAGCGGGGCGATGGTGCGCAGGTCGATCACCTCGACGCTGATGCCCTCGACGGCGAGCAACTCGGCTGCGGCCAGGGCGTCCTGGACCATCCGCGACCAGGAGACGAGGGTGATGTCGGTGCCCTCGCGGATCACCTTCGCCTTGCCGAGGGGGACGAGGTGGTCGGCCGGGGGCTTGAGGCCCTTGAGGCCGTACTGGAGCCGGTTCTCCACGAAGACCACCGGGTTCGGGTCCTGGATCGCGGCGCGCAACAGGCCGTAGGTGTCAGCCGGGTTGGAGGGCATGACGACCGTGAGTCCGGGGATGTGCGCGAGCAGCGCCTCCAGGCTCTGCGAGTGCTGGCTGCCCGAGGAGCGGCCGGCGCCGAACTGGGTGCGCACGACGAGTGGCATGGAGGCCCGGCCGCCGGTCATGAAGCGGAGTTTGGCGGCCTGGTTGAGGAGCATGTCGAGGCAGACGCCGATGAAGTCCATGTACATGATCTCGACCACCGGCTTCATGCCGGCCATAGCCGCCCCCACCGCCGTACCGACGATCGCGCTCTCGCTGATCGGTGTGTCCCGCACCCGGCCGGGAAACGCCTGGGCGAGTCCGCGGGTGAGTCCGAAGACGTTGCCGCCCGCGCCGACGTCGATGCCGGCCACGAACACGCGTGGATCGGCGATCAGTTCATGCTCAAGAGCCAGTCGTACGGCGTCCATGGACCGGAAGATCTCGGCGTCGGCCGGGAGCGGCGCGGGCTCGGGGATCGGGAGGCGGGGGGCCGAGACGTAGTCGTGCAGGGTCTCCGGGGCCGGTTCCGGCAGGCTCCTCGCCCACTCGATCGCCGCCTCCATCTCCTTGTCGATCTCCTCGTCCACAGCGTCGGCAGCCGCCGCGTCCAACCGGCGGCGGGCCACCAGCAGCGGGTCGCGTTCTTTGGCGGCGGCGACCTCCTCGGCGGGGCGGTAGCGCTCGGGGTCGCCCTCGTAGTGGCCGTGCCAGCGGTACGTCTCGGCCTCGACCAGGACCGGGCCGCCGCCCGCGCGCAGCCGGGCGACCACCCCTGTCATGGTCTGCGCCACCGCCAACACGTCGTTGCCGTCGACGTGTTCGTAGCCGATGCCGTACCCGGCGGCACGCGCGGAGAGCGGGGCGCGGTGCTGCTCGGAGGCGGGGGAGAACTCGGAGTAGTGGTTGTTCTCGCAGAGGAAGACGACCGGCAGATCCCATACGGCGGCCAGGTTCACGGCCTCGTGGAACATGCCCTGGGCCACCGCCCCGTCCCCGAAGAACGCCACCACCACATCACCGGCCGCCCGCAGTTTCGCGGCGGTCGCGACCCCGGCGGCGATCGGGAGGCCCGCGCCGACGATGCCGTTCGCGCCGTAGATCCCGAGACCGGGGTCCGCGATGTGCATCGAGCCGCCGCGGCCGTGGCAGGTGCCCGCGTCCTTGCCCATCAGCTCGGCCATCATCGACGCCGAGTCCAGGCCCTTGGCCAGGACGTGGCCGTGGCCGCGGTGGGTGGAGGTGATGCCGTCGCGCTCGCCCAGCGGCCAGCAGGCGCCGACGGCGCTCGCCTCCTGGCCGATCGACAGATGCAGGAAGCCCGGGATCTCCGTCGCCTTGTACAGGTCGGACGCCCGCTCCTCGAAGCGCCGGATGCGGCGCATCCGCCGGTACATCTCCAGGAGCCCGCCGGTCTGTGCCGTACCGGTGCCGATGTGGTGCGATGCCTGAGTCATACGGTCCTCGCTTTAATGTACCGTTTGGTCTAGCAAACTAGAGCGACGTCCCCGGATCCGCTTCCCCCGGGCGTGCCGTGACGCGGCGCCCGTGCGGACCCGGGACAGCACGCACGTCGTCACAGCCAGGGGAGAGAACACATGCCACGACCGCCGGGTCATGGGCCGGGTTTCGAAGTCAGACGCCAGAAGATCATCGACACCGCGGCGTCCCTGTTCGCGCAACAGGGCTACGCGGCGACCTCCATCAACGACCTGGGCCGCGCGGTCGGGCTCGCCAAGGGAGCCCTTTACTACTACATCGGCTCCAAGGAGAACCTGCTCATCGAGATCCAGTCGCGGGTGCTCGGCCCGCTGCTGGCCCGTGCCAAGGAGATCGCGGCCCTCGACGAGGTGCCGCTGCTGCGGCTGCGCCTGCTGTCCGAGTCGCTGCTCACGATCATCTTCCGCAGGCTCGACCACATCTGGGTCTACGAGCACGACTACCGCAGCCTCAGCGGCAAGGAGCTGGAGATCGTGCTGCGGCAGCGCTCCGACTTCGAGCAGCTGATCACCGGCCTGCTCACGGAGGCCGTCGAGGAGGGGACCTTCCGCGCGGTCGAACCGCACCTGGCCACCCTCCAGTTCCTCAACCTGCACAACCACACCTACCAGTGGGTGCGGCCGGAAGGCAGCTGGGACGCCGCGTTCCTGTCGGGCGAGTACTGCTCGACCCTGTTCCGCGGTTTCGCCGCGTCCGTCGGCGACCTGCCGGACGTGGAGGCGCTGGCCGCCGAGTTCAAGCGGGCCCGGCCCGAACTGCCCCTCGATCCCGAGGCGTTGTGGGAATCGGTGTCCGTCGCGAGCTGACCGGACCCGCGGTGTGCTAAGGCACACCGCGGATCCCGCCCCGTCACGCGCCGTTGACCAGGGCCCTGGCGATGACATTGCGCTGGATCTCGTTGGTGCCCTCGCCGATCTCCAGGATCTTGGCGTCGGCGTAGAAACGGGAGATCTCCGACTCGCGTACGTACCCGTAGCCGCCGTGGATCTGAAGTGCCTGCGAGGCGGCCCGGTTGGCGACCTCGGAGGCGTACAGCTTGGCCATCGCGGCCTCCGTGCTGTGCGGGCGGCCCCGGTCGGCGAGCCACGCGGCGCGGTAGACCATCCAGCGGGCCGCCTGGTACTCCGTGCCGATGTCGGCGATCTTGTGCGCGACCGCCTGGAAGTCCGAGAGCGGACGCCCGAACTGGTGCCGTTCCTTTGCGTGTTTGACCGCGAGGGCCAGCGCCGCCTTGGCCAGCGAGAGCCCCAGCGCCGCCACACTGATCCGGCCGCCGTCGAGCACGGACAGGAACTGCCGAAGGCCGTTGCCCTCCTCGCCGATCAGATGGTCGTCGGAGACCCGGCAGTCGGTGAACACCAACTCCCTTGTGTCCATGGCGTGCCAGCCCAGCTTCTTCAGCTTGGCGCCGACCGTGTAACCGGGCGTGCCCGTCGGCACGTAGAAGGTCGCGTACCCCTTCCGCCCGTCCGCGCCCTTGCCGGTCGTGGCCAGCAGGGTGACGCCCTGGCTGATGTCGGTGCCCGCGTTGGTGATGAACATCTTGGTGCCGTTGATCACCCAACCGCCGTCCGCCCGGCGGGCGGTGGTCGCGATACCGGCGGCGTCGGAGCCGGCCTCCGGCTCGGTCAGCCCGAACGCGCCGATCGCCTCGCCCTTCGCCAGCGGGGTCAGCCAGCGCCGCTTCTGCTCCTCGGTGCCGTACGCGAGCAACGGCAGCGTGCCGATCGTCGAGTGCGCGTTCCACGAGGAGGCCACCGACTGGTCGGCGGCGCCGAGTTCCTCCATCACCGCGACATAGGTGACCGTGTCCGAGCCCGCCCCGCCGTACTCCTCCGGCACCAGCATGCCCATCAGGCCGAGTTCGCCCAGCTTGGTGAAGATCTTGGTGGGGAAGATCTCGTTCTCGGACCACTCGGCCGCATGGGGCGTGATCTCGTTGGCCGCGAACTCGCGGACCATGTCCTGCAGGGCGAGGGTCTCCGCGGGCAGGTCGAAGTCCATGTCACAGTCCCTTCGGGGTCAGCAGCACCTTCAGGTGCCGGGCCCGGTCGGCGGCCAGCTCCTCGAAGACACCGGCTCCTCCCGAGAGCGGAAAACGGCCGGTGATCAGGGCGGAGGCATCCAGACGTCCGGTGCTCATCAGATCGATCACGCGCGGGATGTCGAAGTTGTAGCCGAGCGTGCCGACCACCGACCGCTCGTAGAAGACGAGTTGGCCCATGTCGAACTCGACGCTGCCATGCCCGATCCCGGCCAGCACGACCCGTCCGCCGCGCCGGACGATCGACACGGCCTGGCCCGCGAGCGCGGGCACACCGGTCGCGTCGATGACGACGTCCGGGCCGATCCGCCCGGTCCGTACGAACACCTCACGCCGTACGTCCGTTTCGCGCGGGTCGAAGGCCTCAGTGACGCCGATGCCGAGCAGCATCTCGCGGCGGCCGGCGAGGGGTTCGCTCACGAACAGGCCTGCGGCGCCCGCGATTTGGGCGGCCAGCACCACGGCCACGCCGATCGGGCCGCCGCCGACCACGAGGACGTTGTCGCCCGGCTTGACGCCGGCCCGGGTCACGGCGTGCAGGCCGACCGCCAACGGCTCTGCCACGGCGGCGAGTTCGTCGCTGACGTTGTCCGGGAGGCGGGTCAGGCCGGCCAGCGGGACGGTGACGCGTTCCGCGAAGGCGCCGGGGGAGGCGAGGCCGACCGAGCCGCTCCTGGGGCAGATGTGGTACTCGCCGCGTGTGCACCAGAAGCAGGTGCCGCAGTGCCAGACGGGGTCTGCGGTTACTCGGTCTCCGATGGTGATGCCCGGTGCGTCCGCTCCCAACGCGACTACTGTGCCGCTTAGTTCGTGGCCCAGAGTGAGGGGTGGCTTGGTGCCGGTGAGGGGGTGCGGGCCCTCTCGGATCATGTGGGGGCCTTCTAGGTACTCGTGCAGGTCTGTTCCGCATACGCCGCACCACGACACTTCTACGACTGCCTCGTGGGGGGCTGGGTCCGGTGGTTCGGGTACCTCTTCGAGACGTAGGTCCTGTGCACCGTGCCAGACGAGTGCCTCCATGTTTTGTCCACCCCTTTCGTGTCGATTTTTGGCTGCTGGCCGGTGGGGGCTGGTCGCGCAGTTCCCCGCGCCCCTAGGTGGGGTCGCTGAACCTTGCTTTGCCAGGACCGGAGTTCAGGAATGAGTGGAGGCCCGTCGCGGCGTCCTCGGTCGCGAACACCCCTGTGAACAGGGCGCGTTCCAGTGCCAGGCCGGCCGACATGCTCGCGTCTGTGCCGTGGTCGACTGCCTCTTTGATGGCCTCCAGGGCTGCCGGTGGGCCCTCGGACAGTTGGTGGGCGTAGGTCAGGGCGGCCTGTAAGGCGGTGCCGGTGGGGACGACTTCGTCGACCAGGCCCAGTCGTAGCGCCTCCTCCGCCTTCACTCTGCGGCCCGTCATCAGGAGGTTCTTCGCGCGGGACGGGCCGATCAGGCGGGACAGGCGCTGGGTGCCGCCCGAGCCCGGCATGATGCCGAGTTGGACCTCCGGCTGGGCGAAGACCGCGTCCTCTGCCGCCACCCGGTAGTCGGCGGCCAGGGCGAGTTCCATGCCGCCGCCCAGGGCGTAGCCGGTGACCGCCGCGATCACCGGCATGGGCAGGTGGGCGACCTCGTCGAAGGTGCGCTGCAACGCGCGGTTCCAGCCGCGTATCTCCTCCGGGCCCATCGCGGCCAGGGCCTTGATGTCGGCGCCGGCGGCGAAGAGCCGTTCGCCGCCGTGGAGGACCACGGCCCGTACGGCGGGGGAGTCGGCCAGCTCGCGTACGCGGGCGGCCAGTTCCTGTCTCTGGAGAGAGTCGAAGGCGTTCAGCGGCGGGTTGTCGAGGCGGAGCGTGACGACCGGTCCGTCGGTGTCGAGCCGGATGCGTGGCACGAAGACCCCTCCTCGTCGGCGAAGCGACTTCGCGTGTGCGCGAACGGTTGTCGTCGCGGACGCTCCGTCGTAAAGTGCGGCTCCCAGGTTTTATAGACCAATGGGTACACTAAATCTTGAGAGCGGGCAACCGACCGGTCGGGACATTTTCGGCCGCCGAGCGAGAGAGTCGCCGTGCACAATTTCGCGAGCATCCTCGATTACCACCTGGCGCAGCGGCCCGAGGCCGTCGTCGTCGTCCAGGACGGGCGTTCTCTGACAGTCCGCCAACTGCACGAGCGCGTGAACCAGTTGGCGGCCGGCCTGGCCGAACTCGGTGTCCGGCGCGGCGATGTCGTAGGTCTGCTGCTGTACAACCGGCCGGAGTTCCTGGAGCTGGTGTATGCCACCAACCGGCTCGGCGCGGTCTTCCTGCCGCTCAACTACCGCCTCTCGGAAGAGGAGTGGCAGTACATCCTGGGGCACGCCCGGGCCAAGACGATCGTCACCGAGCCGGAGTTCGTCCGGGCGGTGGAGCGCAGTGCCGGGTGTCTGACGGATCTGGCGCACCGGGTCCTGATCGGCGGGGACGAGCTGCCCGAGGAGCCGTGGACCGGCTACGAGGAGTTGCTCGCCCGGCACAAGGGGGAGCGGGTGGAGCCCGTGGACGTCGAACTCGACGATCTCCAGCGGCTCATGTACACCTCCGGCACGACCTCACGGCCCAAGGGCGTCCGCATCACCTACGGAAACCTTGAGGCCAAGAACCTCGCCCACATCGTCCACTTCGGTCTCACGGCGGCGGACACCACGCTGGTCTGCGGCCCGCTCTACCACGTGGGCGGTCTGGACATGCCGGCTCTCGGGGTGCTGCACGCGGGCGGCAGTGTCGTGCTCCAGCGGAAGTTCGACCCCCATGGCGTCCTGGACGCCATCGAGAAGCACCGGGTCACCAATGTGTGGCTGGCGCCCGCCATGGTCAACGCGGTCCTGGAGGTGCCCGATCGGGAGGAGTACGACACCAGCTCGGTCCGCTTCGTCCTCGGCGGCGGGGAGAAGACCCCCGAACCGGTGCTGCGGCGCATCATGACCGCCTTCCCCAACGCCTGGTTCGCCGACGCCTACGGCCTGACCGAGACCGTCTCCGGCGACACCTTCCTCGACCGCGAACACGCGCTGTCCAAGCTGGGCTCGGTCGGGCGGCCCGTGCCGTACACGCGCGTGCGGATCGTCGACGACACGGGCGTCGAGGTTCCCGCCGGTGAACCGGGCGAGATCACGCTGCGCGGGCCGAAGGTCTTCGCCGGGTACTGGCGGGACGAGAAGGCCACGGCGGCGGCGCTCCGGGACGGCTGGTTCCACACCGGCGACATCGGGCACGTCGACGAGGACGGCTTCCTCTACATCGACGACCGGAAGAAGGACATGATCGTCTCGGGCGGCGAGAACATCGCCACGCCCGAGGTGGAGCGCGTGCTGTACGAGCACCCGGCAGTGCTGGAGGCCGCCGTGGTCGGGCTCGGCCATCCCCGGTGGGGTGAAGTCCCGCGCGCCTTCGTGGTGTTCAGGCCCGGCGAGCACGCCGGCGCGGAGGAACTGCGGGAGTTCTGCCGGGCCAGGCTCGCGAAGTTCAAGGTGCCGGCCCGCTTCGACATCGTCGACGAGCTGCCCCGCACCCCGTCCGGCAAGGTCCTCAAGCGGACCCTGCGCGACATCCCCGCGGAGGGCTGAGTCATGACCGACGTGAGTGGCATGAACGACGTGAATGCCCAACTCCGGCTCGACGGGCGGACGGTGTGGGTGACGGGCGCGGGGAAGGGGCTGGGGCGGGCGATCGCGGTCGCGCTGTCCCAGGCGGGCGCCACCGTGGCGGCAACGGCCCGTACCACCGCGGATCTTGAGAGTCTGGAGGCCGAACTCGCCGCGCACGGCGGCAAGGTGCTGGTGCTGCCCGGATCCGTCGCCGACTCCGCCGCCGTACGGGCTGTCGTCGAGCGCGTCACCGACGACACCGGCCGCCTCGACGCGCTCGTCAACTGTGCGGGTACGAGCCCCCACTTCACCCGCAGCGAGCGCGTCACCGACGAGGACTGGCAGCAGGTCCTCGACGTCAATCTCCAGGGCACGTTCTACTGCTGCCGCGAGGCGGGCAAGGTGATGCTGGAGCAGGGCTCGGGCTCGATCGTCAACGTCTCCTCGGTGCACGCCCGTACCGGCTTCGAGCGGATCGCCGCCTACGCGGCCAGCAAGGGCGGGGTCGAGGCGCTGACCAAGGCCCTCGCCGTCGAGTGGGCCGACCGCGGGGTGCGGGTCAACGCCCTCGCGCCCGGCTACTTCCACACCGACCTCAGCTCCGGCCTGCTGGCCAGTCGCTGGGGTGAACGCATCGTCGACAGCACGCCGTTGGGCCGCGTCGGCGAGGCGGAGGAACTCGGCGGGGCCGCCGTCTTCCTCGCCTCGGACGCGTCGCGCTTCGTCACCGGCACCACGCTCACGGTGGACGGAGGGTGGACCGCGCGCTAGCCCTCGCACCGGGCGGGTGGGCGACGTGGTGGGCCCCGCACCAGGCGCGTGGTCCTCGTGTGACGGGCTCGGGGCAATCATGAAATCTTCATGCCTGAGTAGTGAAGGCGGCACTGTCCGCGATCGCGGACCTCTTCGCATGATTCTCTCCAGCGGACGCGCACAGGCCGTCCGCCGGAGCGAACCGATGAAGCGAAGGGAACGCGATCATGGAGAACGTCACCCCCGCAGCGAACATCTTTGAGGTCGACCCGTACGGCGACCTGGTCCGGCTCGGACTCCTGCCCGGCACCATCACGCCCCGGCCGGCCCGGCGCACCGAGCCGGCCGCCCGCCTGGACATCGAGGAACTCGACGTGTTCGACGGCACGCGCCCCATGACCGCCGGACTCTGCGTCCGCAGCGTGCCGGAGGCCTCGGCCGGGCTGTGCGTCCGCAGCATCCCCAGCGAACCCGCCGCTCTCGTCGGGCAGTTCATAGCGTGACCGGCACGGGGGGACGGGAGCCGCGGGTCGGCTTCAAGAGGCACCTGAGGGCCGAGGTGGTCCCGGGGGAGGCCGCCTATCTGATGTCGGCGCGAGGCGTCACCGTGCTGCGGGGAGCGCACGCCGAGACGCTGGCGCCCCTGCTCGACGGGACCCGGACGCTGTCCGGGATCCTGTCGGAGGCATCGCGCTCCATCCCCCTGCCGCAGGCCGAGGACGCCATCAGGCGCCTCGCCGAGGCGGGCCTCGTCCGGGTGCAGGGACCCCCCGACACCGCGGAGGCCTACTGGGACCTGGCCGGACTCGACGGATCGCGGGCCGCCGCGGAGGTGGCCGCGACCGCGGTACGGGTGCGCTGCCTGGACGGCGTCGATCCCGACGAGGTCGCCGAGGTGTGCGAGGACTCGGGGCTGCGCGTGAGCGAAGACTCCGCAGCGCTCACCCTGGTGGTCTGCGGCGACTACCTCGACCCGGCCCTTCTCGACCTCGACGCCGCCCAACGGGCCGACGGGTGGCCCTGGTTGCTGGCAAAGCCCGGCGGCTTCGAACCCTGGGTCGGTCCCGTCTTCCGTCCCGACGGCGGCCCCTGCTGGAACTGCCTCGCCCACCGGCTGCGCGGCCACCGCCGCTCGGAGCGGCCCGTGCAGCGGGCGTTGGGTCTCGCCGGGCCCGTAC
>NZ_JAWOAI010000249.1:0-14340 GCF_033194735.1 Streptomyces sp. W16 | reverse complement strand
GACGGGGGTGCGCGGCCAGGCGCCCTCTCCGCCGTCGAAGGCGGCGCGGGCGGCGGCGACGGCTATGTCGGTGTCCTTCTCGTCGCCCTCCGCGACCACGGCGAACGACAGCCCGTCCGCGGGGTCGATGATCTCGCGGGTGGCTCCGGAGACCGCTTCCAGCCACTCCCCGCCCGCGTGAATGGTCTTCCCCGCCTGCTGTTCCGTCTTGTCGGCCATGATCGGTATTGCCTTCCGTTCCTGTTCAGCACCCCGGCGTCACCTAACTGTCACTCTCGGGGACTGCGAGCGCCTGCCCGGGACGCCCGTATGCATGCGCAATGCCTGGCCGAAAGTGGGCCGGGTCACTCGACATGGGAACAAAGGGTGACTAAACGGAACAGCCGCCGTCGGGCGGGCAGAACCAGGACAGGGCCGTGTTGAGCAGCTCCAGCTCGTCGGCCGAGCCGTCCGCGTCGGGGCCGTAGACGGCGATGGCGTAGTTGTTGCCGTCGGAGGCCACGAACCGCTCGTCGTAGACGTGCCAGGTGCCGATGTCGGGCTCGCCCCTGATGGAGTCGGCGGTGTACTCCAGGCGGGAGGCGGTGAAGGTGCCGTCGTCCAGGTTCTCCCGGGCGATCTCCCGGAAACCGGGCGCCTTCGCCGTGCGGTCCGACAGGAACTCGTCGAACGAGGCATCAGGGGACGGTTCCTCGACCTGGTACACCTGCACACGGTGTTCACTGTCCGCGCTGCGGTAGTTCACCACGTCCATGCCGTACGACGACGGCGCCGTGGAGCGGGTCCAGCCGTCCGGGTAGGCGATCCGGAAGCGCTCGGGGTCCTCGTGCAGCTGGTATCCCACGGGGAGTCCGGGGGCAGAGGCGGACGGGGACGCGGTCCCGGTGTCGACCGACGGGGACGGAGACGGAGACGGAGACACGTCCGTGGGCCCCGGCGATGTCGAACCGGCGGCGATCGTGTGGCTGCCCTTGCCGTCGTCGTCCCCCGAGCCGACCACCCGGGTGAGCACCAGACTCACGACCACACCGACCACGGCGGCACCGACGACCACCGACCAGACGACTCGCCCACTGAACCCGGGACGGGGCTGAGCGGCGGGCACACCGGTGCTGATCAACGGCTCGGGTGAGGGCCGGACACCGGCCCCCGTGTCGGCGCCGGTGGCTGTCGGCCCGTGCCAGGTGCTCGCCTCGGCGGGCCCGGTCGCCGGGCCCGGCGGCGGGGCGGGAGGCAGACCCGGAGGCGCCTTACGGGTGTCACCCGGCACGTCCGCGGCGGTCCACTCCGGTACGGAGTCCGGGAGCGGCGGTGGCGGAGGCGTCACGGGGGCCGTCGGAGCCACCGGGCTCACCGTCCCCGTGCCCCCTGGACTCCCCGTACTTCCCGTGCTCGCCTGACCCCCCGTCCCCTCGGCGTCCTCCCAGCGCTGGGTCTCCTCGTTCCAGTAACGCGGTCCCGGTCCCCCACTCATCGCGCCCCTCTCCTGGTCCCGCTCACAGTCCCACCAGCCCGGCCACGGCTCCGGCCGACGCGAGCACGGTCAGCAGGGCCTGCGAGTCGGCGAGCAGTTCCCGCAGGCGCTCGCGGCGCGTCGGGGCCGCCTGTCCGGTGCGGGTGATCTCGTCCTCCGTGTCGGCGAGCGCCGCGTCCAGCGCCGCCGTCCGATCGGTGCCGCGCACCCGGGCGAGGTCGGCACGCAGTTCGCGTACGGCCGTCAGCAGCTCCTCGGCCGCCTCGTCGCGCTGCGGTGCCGTGCCGTGGTGGCTGACGGCCTGCGCGTGACTGCCGACGGCGAAGGTGCTGTGGGAGACGTTTCCGAAGCTGACGTTCGGCTCATCCGTTGCCATCGGGGGCGGGTCCCTTCGTAGCGGTCGAAGCCTGGTTCGTGGTGTGAGTGGAGGAGGCGGACCCGTGGTCGCCGACCACGAAAGTGCTGCCCTCCACCTTGTCCGCGTGGACGGTGTTGTTGCTGATGTTCGTGATCTTCTGGACGAACTCGCCCGTCAGATAGCCGGCTTCGGCGAGCGCGTTCCGCACACCGTTGGCGACCCGGTCCTGCACGTTGCGCAGATACCGCTCGACGTCCATGTCCTGGAACGTCGACCCGGCGGACGCCGACCCCAACTCCCTTACCGACAGGGCCGGTCCGTCGGGCAGCGCGCCCGCGTAGCCGCCGGTCAGCAGCCGCCAGCCGTAGTGCACGGCCCGGCCGAGGACGGCCACGGAGCCGACCGCGGAGCGGGGCACCCGGGCGAGCCCCCAGGAGGCTTTGCCGAGCACGTTGTTGTGGCGGAAGCGGTGGGCCGTACGGTCCGCGTTCTTGAAGTCCTCGCGGACCGGCAGCAGGACGTGCGGGGCGATCTCCAGGGTGAGCATGCGGCCCTGGGTGTGGATGCGCACGAACACCGTGACGACCAGCTCCTCCTCCCAGCCGCCGACGCGGATGCGCAGGAAGTGCCGCCGTTTCTCGGCACCCTCCTCGACCGCGCGCGCCCGGTGGTCCTCGAAGGCCTGCGGGTGGTACGGCGCCTCCTCACGCCGCAGCAGTCCCTCGACGGGCAGGAACACGCACTCGTCGATCTCCAGCCTGCGCAGCCGGTCGCGTCCCAGGTGGACGGCGTAGTCGGCGGGCAGCCGCAGCTGGGCAAGCAGGGGGCGGATCGTCTCCAGGACCGTACGGTTGCTGATCGGTCGCTGCTCCTTCTCGGGATCGGGCCGGAGTTCGACCGCGAGCACCCAGGTGTCCTCAGGCACACCGGCCCCGCAGAACGGACGGGCCTCGTGGTACATGACCAGCGGCGCGTGCTGCTCGACCCGCACCCGGTCCCTGAGCCACCGGAAGCGCTGGCCCTCGCTCTGCTCGGCGGGGTCGCTCGCGACGTCCGGGAAGCGCTCCGGGGACAGCTCGGCGGCCAGCACCCGTACGAACCGGTCGCGTTGGGCGACCAGGCAGAGCGCGATCAGGGCGAGCAGGACGAGGGTGAGCCAGGCCTGCCAGGGCTTGAACAGATGGGTGTAGTCGCCGGTATCGGGGACCAGCAGGTCGGAGGCGCTGGAGGAGCCGTCGCCGTAGAGACCGGGCGAGCCCGAGGAGCCGTAGGAGCCGTAGGCCGAACCGTTCGAGGACGAGTCGTCCGAGCCCGCGCCGAAGGCCACCATCACCGTGACGACAAGCAGGAACGCGAACATCAAGCGGCCCCACCAGCGGAACAGGAAGGCGGGCACCAGCCGGTACAGCGGCGGCTGCGCGGCCCGGCCCCTGATCCAGCCGCCGATCGCGAGGGAGAGGCCGGGGAGCAGGAAGTCGGCCAGCAGCCAGCCGCTGAGCACCGAGCCCACCACCCACAGGCCCAGGATCGCCCCGGCCCACTGCAACTCCTGGCGGCGGGCCCGCAGCGCGTGCGCGAGGACGCGGGCCGCGTCGAAGCCGAACGAAGGAGCCACGATCCGCTGCTCGTTGAGGTGCAGTTCCTCGATGACCCGGTCACGGTAGCCGGAGTCCAGGTACGTGCCCGCGCACAGCAGCCGGGTGGCTTCGCTGGCGTGCGGCGGGGTGTGCGGCGGTCCTGGTGGGCCCCCTGTGCTGGTGGCCGGCTGCGGCTGTTGCGGCACGAAAGCGGTACTCACGCGACTCCCCCGATGCGTGGACTGACCCGGCACTGCCCCTGCTGAACAACCGTGTCCCAGCAGTTAATTGACAAAGAGTCAGCATAGAGGGACGAAGGTTGCCTGGGAAAGGGAAATGTCAAGAGGGATCTCCTGTGACCTGTACTGCACAGCACTGGACTCCCCCGAGTCCTTTGACTAAAGTCAAAGAAATATGGAGCCAGTGACGGAATCAGAACCGGTGCCGGTGGAGGAGATCTCGGCCTTCCGCCGTTTCAACCGCTACTTCACCCGCCGTATCGGCGCCCTCGACGACCACTACCTCGGCCAGGACCGCCCGCTCGGCGAGGCACGGCTGCTCTTCGAGATCGGCGATGGCGTCTCCCTGCGGGAGCTGCGCGGCCGACTCGCCCTGGACGCGGGCTACTTGAGCCGGATGGCGAAGTCCCTTGAGGCGCAGGGCCTGGTCCGGCTGACCGTGCCCCCGCACGACACCCGACTGCGCCTGATCGAGCTGACCCCGGCCGGCCGTGTCGAGGTCAAGGAGCAGAACCGCCGTGCCGACGCGCTCGCCGCCGGCCTCCTCACCACCCTCACCGCGCCCCAACGCACCGAGCTGACCCGGGCGTTGGCGACCACCCAACGTCTCCTCCGGCTGGCCGGCATCACGGTCGCCCTGGTCGACGGCGCCGCCGAGGACGCCCGCCGCTGCCTGGACGCCTACGCCGCCGACCTCGACACCCGCTTCCCGGAGGGCTTCGACAAGACCGACCTCGTGCGGCCGGAGGAGGTCACCGGGGAGGCGGGCGCGTTCTTCGTCGCGTACGAGGAGGGGCGGCCGATCGGCTGCGGGGCGCTGCGCACCCTGGAGCCGGGCACGGGCGAGATCCGGCACGTCTGGGTGCACCCAGCCGCCCGCCGCCTCGGCCTGGCCCGCCGCATCCTGACGGAGCTCGAACGAGCCGCCGTGGCACACGACTTGACCGTCGTACGACTCGACACGCACGCGGTGCTCACGGAGGCGCAGGCGATGTACCGGGCGTGCGGGTACGCGGAGATCCCGGCCTATGTGGACCATGTCTACGCGGACCACTGGTTCGAGAAGCGGCTGGCGCCCGAACGGCCGCGCAAACAGGACGGGCGCGGCGCCCGCTGAGAAACCGTCGGCCACGAACCGCCGCCGTCAGGTCCTCGGCTCGGACTGTCGCTCCTCGACGAGTTCGAACGTGATCCCGGCCGTGACCAGGCGGTCGATCAGCGCGTCGCCCATGGCGGCGGCCGGCGTGACCGGACCGGCCGTCGGCGGCAGGTCGTCGAAGGCGAGGCTCATGGCGGCTTCGCCGAGGATCTTGGCCGTCTCGGTGTAGCCGGGGTCGCCGCCGGACACCCGGCAGACCACGTGCCGGTCGCCACCGGTGCCGTGGAAGGTGACGGTGAACGTGCTCCTGGCGCGGACCTCCGCCGTCGGCCCCGCGCCCGGGTCACGCAACTTGAGCAGTACCGACCGCAGCGGCCTGATCTGCGCACCGACCAGCAATGCGCCGACCAGACCGATGATCCCGGCCGCGGCCGGAAAGCGCCGGGTTCCGATCCAGTGGCGGTAGGTGAAGTCCGGTCCGTACCGGTCGAGCAGCCTGCCCGAGTACGCGACGTTCTGACCGTCGACACCGGGAAACGGCACGAGCCAGAGTCCGAAGCGGCGCGTCGGCCGCCCGCCCGGATTCCGCGAGACGCGCCCCGCCGGCTGCCCTTCGACGGCGGCACGGGCCCGGGCCGCGGCACGCCACTGGCGCAGCCGGGAAAGGTAGTTGACGACCGTGTGATAGGTGCCGCCCGAGATGTCCGCCGAGGTCTGGACGACTCCGTCGACGGTGATCGGCACGTCCTCGGGGAGGTGTTTGACGGTGAAGTACGTGCCGAGGTCGTGCGGCACCGAGTCGAAGCCCGCCGAGTGCACGATCCTGGCGCCACTGGTGGTGGCGGTGTCGCGGTACTTCACCGACATGGTGTCGACGAACTCCTGCTCGGCCGCCAGGTCGAGGTAGTCGGTGCCCGCTTCCGCGCAGGCCTTCACGAGTGCCTCGCCGTACTTCAGGTAGGGGCCCACGGTCGTGATCAGGACCCGGGTCGAGGCGGCGACCTTCGCGAGCGCCGCCGGGTCGGAGGAGTCCGCGACGAGGATCGGCAGGTCGGGCAGGTCCAGACCGTCCCGGACAGCCTCCAGTTTCCGGGCGCTGCGGCCCGCGATGGCCCAGCGGGCGCCGGCCGGCAGGTGTTCGGTCAGGTATGCGGCGGCGAGCCGGCCGGTGAAGCCGGTCGCTCCGAAGACGACGATGGCGTAGGTGCGCATGGCCGTGACTCTCGGCCATCGCCCGGGCGAGGGGAAAGCCTCGGTTCGGCGAAGTACTTGTGGCTTTCGGCGGCCTCAGTCCGGACTTCGCAGGGCGGTCCGGTACGCGCGCGGTCCCATCCCCTTCCAGCGGCGGAACGCGTGCGAGAAACTGGACACTTCCTGATAGCCGAGCCGTTCGGCGGCCTGGGCGACCGTGAGTCCGCCGCTGAGCATCTCCTCGGCGAGCCGCTCCCGGATCTCCGCCAGCAGTTCGCGGTAGGAAGTCCGCTCGGCGGCCAGGAGTTCGCGGAGGGTACGGGAACTCATCATCAGCTCGCGGGCGACGTGTTCGGCCGTCGGCGGGTCACCCGGCCGTGCCAGCAGCAGGTCGCGCACCCGGCCCGCCACACCGGTACGGGCGCTGTTGCGGTCGAGCAGCTCCCGGCACTGCTCCTGTGCGAGCGCCTGGGCATGCGCGTTGGCCTGTGGCATCGGCAGGTCGAGCAGGGCGGCGTCCAGGGCGAGGACCGTCTCGTCGCCGTCGAACTCCGGCGTGATGCCCAGAACCTGCTCGTAGCGCTCCGGGTCCGCGGGCGGGAACGGGAGCACCAGCCGTCGGGCCAGGAGCTGGGTGGAGAACAGTTCCCGTTGCAGCGTGGCGGTGACCGCGAGATCGCGTTCGATGCTGAAGCGCCGCAACGGCTCGGGCACGTCCGGGGTGGTGAGGACCAACTGGGCCTCGTCTCCGGTGTGACGGAGGTCGAAGTGCGACCACGCGTACGTGAGGTCGAGGTACTGAAGCGCGACCTTGATCGCGGCACCGAGGGTCGGGCTGCTCACCAGGGCGAAACCCCAGAAGCCGAAGGACGTGAGGTGGAAGCGGCTGCCGGCCTCCAGTCCGAGACGGCCCCGGCCACCGGTCGCCGCCAGCAGGTTGCCGACCACCAGCTGTTCCTGCCGTGCGGTCACCTCGGTGCCGGTGTCACGCAGCGCCGCTTCGGTGAGTCCGCTGCCGGCCAGGGACGCGGTCGCGGGCACACCGAGCTCGACACCGAGGTCGAACAGCACCGACAGGCTGGTCGGCGGTCGGGGAATCTCCCACTGAACCATCGGCGCCTCCGTTCGAGCCTCCGCCGAATCTAACAACTCCGGCGCCGACAGACACCTCCTTCACAGTGATCGAGGCGCGGAACATCGAGGTCAGGACGCTCCACGGAAGGGCCTGACAGATGGCGCACACCGCCTCGATCGCGATCATCGGCACCGGCTTCGCCGGTCTCGGCATGGCCGCACAGCTCAAGCGGGCCGGATTCCACGACCTGACGCTCTTCGAGAAGGCCGACGACGTCGGCGGCTGCTGGCGGGACAACACATATCCGGGCGCCGCCTGCGACGTCCCCTCCCACCTGTACTCCTACTCGTTCGCCCAGAACACCGAATGGTCCCGGCGCTTCGCACCGCAGGCCGAGATCCACCAGTACCTGCGGGACACCGCGGACAGATTCGGCATCACACCCCACATCCGTTTCAACGCCCAGGTGACCGCCGCGGAATTCGACGAGGAGTCGGCCACCTGGGCAATAACCCTTGAGGACGGGTCCGTCCATGTCGCCGACATCCTCATCGCCGCCACCGGCCTCCTGAACCGTCCGCTCGTCCCCGCCATCCCCGGACTCGACAGCTTCCAGGGCGAGCAGTTCCACTCCGCGACCTGGAACCACGACTACGACCTGACCGGAAAGTCCGTCGCCGTCGTCGGCACGGGCGCCTCGGCCATCCAGTTCGTCCCGGCCATCGCACCTCGCGTGGCGCGACTGACGCTGTTCCAGAAGGACGCCGCGCACGTCATCCCCAAGCCGGACCACGTCTACGCTCCGATCGCCCGGACGGCGTTCCGCAGGATTCCGGGTCTGCAGCGGCTCTCACGCTGGCTCACCTACTGGCAGCTGGAACCACGCGGCGCCGCGTTCACCAGGTTTCCCCGGCTGCTCGGACTCGCCGACCGGCAGTTCCGGCGCAACATCTCGCGTCAGGTCCCGGACGACGCGCTGCGCACCGAGTTGACCCCTTCGGACCCCATCGGCTGCAAGCGCATCCTCCTCTCCAACGAGTACTACGGAACACTGACTCGCGCCAACGTCGACGTCGTGACCTCGGCGATCACCGAAGTCACCCCCACCGGCGTCAAGACCTCCGACGGCGGACTCCACGAAGTCGACGCGATCATCTACGGCACCGGTTTCAAGGCCACCGAAGTCCTCGGCCCGATGCACGTCACCGGTCGCGACGGCCGGGTGCTGCACGAGGAATGGCAGGACGGCGCCGAAGCGCACCTGGGCATCAGCGTCGCCGGATTCCCCAACCTGTTCATCCTCTACGGACCGAACACCGGACTCGGCCACAGCTCGGTCGTACTGATGCTGGAAGCCCAGATCAACTACGTGCTTCAAGCGGTCAGGCGGCTGGCCAGGGGAGACATCGCCTGGCTGGAGGTCTGGTCCACCGTGCAGGCCGATTCCAACGCCGCTCTCCAGCAACGCATCCGCAGCAGTGTCTGGGCCCAGGAATGCGACAGCTGGTACCGGACCGCGGCCGGCAAGAACACCATCCAGTGGCCCGGCTTCACCTTCGAGTACGCGGCACGCACCCGCCGGCTCGACGAGTCCGACTTCCATCTGGAGCCCATTGGCGCCCGCGGCCTCCCACCCAGGAGAAACAATGAACGTGAGACTGAGCGGATCCCGCATCCTGCTGACCGGCGCGACCGGTGGCCTCGGTAGCGGCATGGCCCGGGAACTGCGCGCCCGTGGCGCCGAGTTGATCCTCACGGGCCGGCGGATGGACGCCCTCGAACGTCTCGCCGCCGAGATCGGCGCGACGACGATCGCCGCCGACCTGTCGGTCCCCGCCGATGTCACACGGCTGCTGGACGAAGCCGGCCCGGTCGACATCCTCATCAGCAACGCGGGGCTCTCGGCGGTCGGCCAGGTGGTCGACTTCTCCGAGGAGGAGATCACCCGCGCCCTCGACGTCAACCTGGTCACACCGATCCTGCTCGCGCGAGCCGTCACACCACAGCTGGTCGGACGCGGGCGCGGCCACATCGTGCTCATCGGGTCGCTGGCCGGTCGCACCGCTTCCAAGGGTTCGGCGCTGTACAACTCCACCAAGTTCGGCCTGCGCGGGTTCGCGCTCGCGCACCGCCAGGACCTGTACGGCACGGGAGTCGGTGTCTCGATCGTCGAGCCGACCTTCGTGAGCGACGCCGGGATGTATGCCGACAGCGGAGTCGAACTGCCCAGGGGCGTGCGGACGGTGTCGCCGGACGATGTCACGCGAGCGGTGATCCGCAGCATCGAGAAGAACGTCGACGAGATCGTCGTGGCGCCGCTCGAACAGCGCATCCAGGCGTCGCTGGCCCTCGTCGCGCCCTCTGTGGACGCCCGGCTGCAACGGATGTTCGGAGTCAGTGAAGTGTTCGGTACATACCCTGGAGTGACGAAGCGATGAAGGCACATGTCAAGCACGCACTGGCCGATCGCGTCGCACGGCTCGTCGTGCGGAGCCTGGTCAGGCTCCCCGCTCCCGTCAAGCGCAGGCTCGCGGGCCGGCCGACCGTGGTCGACGGCCAGACGCTGGACGTCAACACCCAGGTCGGTCTGAGTCTGATGCGCCTCGCCCGCTGGAGCGACTTCGCCTCCATGCCGATCGAGAAGGCCCGCACGCAACTGTCGGCGGAAGCATGGATCTTCGGCGACGAGCTGCCGGTCGAGACGATCGAGGACATCGTGATTCCCGGCGCTCACCTCGACCTGCCGGCCCGGATCTACCGCCCGGCCGGACTCACCGGCCCCGCCGGCGGGCTCGTCCACTTCCACGGGGGCGGCTGGACCCTGGGTGACCTCGACGCGGCCGACGCCGTCTCCCGGTGGCTGGCGCACCACGCCGGCATCGTCGTGATCTCGGTCCACTACCGGCTGGCCCCGGAGAACCCGTTCCCGGCCGCTCTCGACGACGCGCTCGGCGCCTACACCCATGTGGCGACCCACGCCGAGAAGTACGGGCTGGACCCGGCCCGCATCGGCGTCAGCGGCGAGAGCGCGGGCGGGAACCTGGCGGCCGTAGTCGCCCAGGAGACGGCTCGTGCCGCTCGCCTCGGGCCGTCGCCGACTCCGGCGCTTCAGGTGCTCTTCCAGCCGGTCACCGATCTGTCGACGAAGCGGGAGTCGTACCGGCTGTTCGGCGAGGGGTTCACCATGACCGAGGCCGACATGGACCTCTACCGGCGGTCCTACCTGGGCGACCACGGGTCGGCCACCGATCCGCGCATCTCCCCGCTGCTGGCCGACGACCTGTCCGGGGTCGCACCGGCCTACATCTCGACCGCCGGATTCGACGTCCTGCGCGACGAAGGCGAGGCCTACGCCCGCAGACTCGAACTGGCCGGTGTGCCCGTCACCCTGCTACGGACACCGAGCCTCGCGCACAGCGCCATCAACGTTCCGGGCATCTGCCCCCCGGCACAGGACGCCCTGCTCACCGCGGCAAAAGCCATCCGCTCGGCGCTTGCCTCAGGCACCCGCTGACGTCTCTACGTCAACTCCCAGTACCTGCAAGGCATCAAGGGCTACGGTGCCGCCGTCACCGGTGTCGCGATCGTGCCGCTGACGATCGGCATGGCCCTCGTCCCGAAACCCGCCGTCCGCCGGTCGCACCGCCCACGTCCCGTCATCGGCACCGGTCTCGCCCTCATCGGCCTCGGTCTGCTCGGCGCGGCCCTCGGCGTAGCGATCACCGGCACGGTCCTCGCCCACTCCGACCTGGCCCAGGGCATGGGCCAGGCGCTGCGCACGGTGGCGCTCATCGTCCTCGCGGCCACCGCAGTCGTGATCATCGGACACCGCGACCGCAAGACCACCACACGCACTATCGCGTCCGCCGAGAAACGCGTAATATCGCGTCGCGCCTGAACATCAACTCCCCTCACGCACCGCCCAGTTGAGGAGCCCCCGTGCCCACCGCCCTCCTGAACCCCGTCCTCGACCTGGTGACCCTGCGCGGCATCGTCACCGCCGCCGAACCGATCACCGCCCGCATGCGCCGACTCCGCGTCGAGAGCGAAGCACTGGCCGGGCTGGACGTCCGCCCCGGCCAGCAGGTGCGCGTCCTGGTCACCGGCCTGACCCTGCGCACGTACTCCATATGGCGCTACGACCCGTCCGGCGCCGTCGAGTTGTGCGTGCTGGACCACACCGAGGGGGGACCCGGGGCCCGTTGGGGGAAGAGCGTCGGCGTCGGCGAGCAGGTGCGCCTGCGGAAGCCCGAGGGCACTTTCACGCTCCGCCCCGACGCCTCCCGGCATGTCTTCGTCGGCGAGGAGACCGCCTCCGTCGCCTTCGGCGCGATGCTGGCCGCGCTGCCCGAGGGGGCGGGAGTCTCCGGTTGCGTGGAGACGGAGTCGGGCGGGGACCGGCTGCCGTTGGCGCACTCCGACCGCCTCAACTGGCTTACCAGGGGCGGGACTTCACTCCCGGACGCGGTGCAGCGTCTCGCCCCTGAACCCGGGGGCATCGCCTACGTCGCCGGTGAGGCCCGCACCGTGCAGCAGGTACGGCAGGTGCTCGTACGGGAGTTGGGCTGGGACCGGCGCTCCGTCCTCACGAAGCCGTTCTGGGCGCCGGGGAAGCGGGGGATGGAGTAGTCAGCAGTTGGTCCCCGCCGGGCAGAAGGAATCCACCGCCGCGGTGAGCGGGCCCCTGACAAGGGCGGGATCGAGAGACCCGGGACCACTGGACCGGACCGCGTAGAGCGAGCCGTCCGCCGCCTCGAAGCGGTGGTCGATCACCCGACGCGCACCCTTGCCCTGGTCGTCGTAGCGATAGGTGAGTTCGGCCCAAGTGGCGCCGGAGGAACGGTCGATGACCTGGTAACCGGGCTGGCGGGCGAAGCCGTAGCCGGGGTCGTTCTCCGCGAGGTCGAGGGACTCGGCCGGGGAGTTCTCCGAGACGCGGAAGATCTGCAGGCGGCGGGTGCCGTCCGGGGAGTCGTAGGTGACCACCGGAGCCTTCGCGCCCTGCCGTTGGGTGCGGGTCCAGCCCTTGGGGACGGCGACCGTGTAGCCGGTGGGGTCCTTGGCGGTGCGGTACGACGATCCGGACCCGGCCGCGCCCGCGCTCATCTCCACGTGCTGCTTGTGCGTGACGCGGTCGTGCGTGAGGTACCAGACCCCTCCCCCGGCACCCGCGCCCACCACCACCGCGAGAGCCACCGCGAGGACCAACCACCAGGCACGACGCCCGGCAGCAGGCGCGGGAACCGGAGTCGGGACGGGTGTCGGCGGCGACACCCACGCGGGCGGGGTCAGCGAGGTCTGTGTCTCCGCCGTCGACCACACCGACCAGGCCGCCTGCCCGCGCTCCTCGCTCGGCCCGCGTTCCGCCCCGAAACGATCCCAGTCACTCATCACGAACCCCCCGAATCACCCACCACGTACCTCTTCCGAAGTTAGCGGCAGAAACAGGGAACGGGCCCCGCTCCGGCCGTAACCGGAACAGGGCCCGTGCAAGCCCGTGACAGAGCCGTCGAGAACGGCCCCGCGGACGACTAGATCAGGCCGAGCGAGCGGACCGCCTCGCGCTCCTCCTCCAGCTCCTTCACCGACGCGTCGATGCGGGCGCGGGAGAACTCGTTGATGTCCAGGCCCTGGACGATCTCGTAGACGCCGTCCTTGGTGGTGACCGGGAAGGAGGAGATGAGGCCCTCCGGGACGCCGTAGGAGCCGTCCGACGGGATGCCCATCGAGGTCCAGTCGCCGTCCGCCGTGCCGTTGACCCAGGTGTGGACGTGGTCGATGGCGGCGTTGGCGGCGGAGGCCGCGGAGGACGCGCCGCGGGCCTCGATGATCGCGGCGCCGCGCTTGGCGACGGTCGGGATGAACTCCTCGGCCAGCCACTTCTCGTCGTTCACGGTCTCGGCGGCGTTCTTGCCGGCGACCGTGGCGTGGAAGATGTCGGGGTACTGGGTGGCGGAGTGGTTGCCCCAGATGGTCAGACGCTTGATGTCGGCGACCGTGGTGCCCGTCTTCTTCGCGAGCTGGGTCAGCGCGCGGTTGTGGTCGAGGCGGGTCATCGCGGTGAAGCGGTCGGCCGGTACGTCCGGGGCGGCGGCCTGCGCGATGAGCGCGTTGGTGTTGGCCGGGTTGCCGACGACGAGGACCTTGATGTCGTCCGCGGCGTTGTCGTTGATGGCCTTGCCCTGCGGCTTGAAGATGCCGCCGTTGGCGGAGAGCAGGTCGCCGCGCTCCATGCCCTTGGTGCGGGGGCGGGCGCCGACGAGGAGGGCGACGTTGGTGCCGGCGAAGGCGACGTTCGGGTCGTCCGTGATGTCGATGCCCTGGAGGAGCGGGAAGGCGCAGTCGTCGAGCTCCATCGCCGTGCCCTCGGCGGCCTTGAGCGCCGGGGTGATCTCCAGGAGACGCAGCTTGACCGGCACGTCCGCGCCGAGCAGCTGGCCGGAGGCGATGCGGAAGAGCAGGGCGTAACCGATCTGGCCGGCCGCGCCGGTGACGGTGACGTTCACGGGAGTGCGGGTCATGGCGTTCTCCGTTATGACAGCTGGCGGTGGGGCGGCACTGCCCCGGGGTGCGGGACGTACAAATGATCGATCTCTTGGCGTCAAGAGATCCACCGGTCAGGCTATCGCGCATCCGGGATCGCGGACTGCCGGGTCCGTGTGGCCCACCCCACAGCGTCCGGATCAGGGCACGGAAAAGGCGGCCGTCCGGCTCGGGAGAGGAACACCGGACGACCGCCGTCGGGGTACCGGGGGTCCGGACTCCCGTGGGGGTATGGACCGCCTGCCCCCGATCGGGGGCAGGCATTCCCCACGTTCACAGAATCCCCACATACGCGTACTAGGCCGTGCACCCCTTCCGCCCGGACGCGAGCGTCACACAGGCCTTCGCCTCGCCGGCGTCCTTCACCGCGACCATCGGGGTGTAGGCGATGTTGTCGCCGGCCGTCGTGATGCTGTCGCTCTCCTTGGCGGTGCCCGCGCTCACCTGGACGGAGTCCCCCGGGACACCCGCGGTGATCCGGCCCCAGGCGGCGCCGCAGGTCTTGCTGTAGCGGACCTCGACGACGGTCGTGCCGACGGTCGCGGTCTCGGCGGTCGTCACCGCGCCCGCGTCCGTGGTGCAGCCCATCGCCTCGGCGTCCTTGCCGGTGCAGCCCGCGCCCACGCACTTGACTCCGGCCGGCAGATCGGGATTCGTGCTGGCCGACGGTGAGGCCGAGGTGTGGGTGGCGCCGGTCTTCTTGCCCCCGCCGCCGCCTTGGTTGGTGAGCAGGAACACGGCCGCGATCACGACCAGCACCCCGACGACCCCGGCGCCGAACATC
>NZ_JAWOAI010000248.1:0-14359 GCF_033194735.1 Streptomyces sp. W16 | reverse complement strand
TGGGCGAGCCGGCCGCCGAGCAGGGCGCCCGCGGCGAACGCGGCCAGCGCGGCGAGGGAGGCGACCAGGGAGAAACCGGCCGCGCCGGCGATCGCGAAGCCGGAGAAGACGACGTTGCCGGTCATGTTGGCGACGAAGACATGGCCCAGGACGAGATAGCTGAAGGCGTCCACGAGCCCGGTCACCACCGTCAGCGCGAGCATCAAGGGAGGGAGTGGGCCGTGTCGGTCCTTCATGTCGGGGACGACAGTGGACCAGGCGTCCCGCAGTACGGCGGACATGCCAGTGCTCCCATCGCTGGAGGTCTCCCGGTTGCCCGGCTCTCTACGAGCCTCGCCCCACGGCAGCGTTCCGTCCAACATATGGATGCGGACCCAGCGATCTGTTGCGGCGATCGAACTACCGCGGCGACCGATCGCTCTCGTCCCGGACCGCGTGCCGCTCCACCACTTCGAGGAACGCGGCGGCGGCCGGCGCCAGCCGCTTGCTGTCGTGGACCACGCAGATGGTGTGCACGGCCGCCTCGTCCGCGACCCGGAGCGCGCGGGCGCCGTACGGCAGGGAACCCTGGGGACCGGTGCCGGGCGCGGAGTCGGTGAACACGGACGAGCGCGGTACGACCGTCACGCCGATGCCCCGGGCGGCCAGCCGGATCATGTCGTGGATCTGGCCGACCTGGAAGTGCTGGCCGGGTTCCACCCCGGCGCGCGCGAAGGCCGCCTCCACCTGGCGGCGCAGTCCGCTGCCCCGGGTGAACTGGATGAGCTGGTGGCTCTCCGGAAGGTCCGCCAGATCGACGGTGTCGCGGTCGGCCAGGGCGTGGTCGGCCGGCACGATCAGGAGCAGCGGGTCGACGGCCAGCACCAAGTGGTCCAGCCCTTCCGGGACTTGACGCGGACCGAGGCCGACGACCGCGATGTCGAGGTCCCCGGCCAGGACCGACGCGGCCATCTGCGCGCTGGGCGCGTTGGTCACATGGAAGTCGATGCCCGGGTAGCGGGCGTGGTAGTCGGCCATCACCTCGACCAGGTCGACCGAGGAGGCGCGGGTCTGCACGAGGCCCAGACGCAGTCGCCCGCGCCGCAGCCCGGACAGGGCGTCGAGGGCCGCCTGCGCGTTGTCGACGTCGGCGAGGATGCGGCGGGCCAGCGGTTCCAGGAGTTCCCCGGCGGCCGTGAGCCGTACGGAACGGCTGGTGCGGCTGAACAGCCGGGCGCCCACGTCCTTCTCCAGCCGGGCGATCTGCTGGCTCAGCGCGGACTGGGCGACGTAGCAACTGGCCGCCGCCTGCGTGAAGTTGCGGGTCTCGGCGACGGCGAGGAAGTACTTCAGGTGACGCAGGTCCATCGCCTCGTCCATCCCTTTGACCGATCGATTCGAGCAGAACCATGTGTTGGACCGATCCATCGTCGCAAACCTAGCGTCGAGACGCCACCAGCCGACCGATCTCAGGAGCCGACGTGTCCAGCAGCACCATGCCCGTGGGCGGCATACGCCCCTACGACGGGGTCCAGCGTCCCGCGCAACTCGTCGTCCGCAACGGTCGTATCCACACCGGTGACCCCGCCCGCCCGGCGGCCTCCGCCGTGGCCATCACCGACGGCGTCTTCACCGCCGTGGGGGACGACGCGACCGTGGCCCCGCACATCGGCCCGGACACCCGCGTCGTGGACGCGCTCGGCCGACGGGTGATCCCCGGCCTCAACGACTCCCATCTGCACGTCATCCGGGGCGGGTTGAACTACCTCCTCGAACTGCGCTGGGACGGCGTACGGTCGCTGCGCACCGCGCTGCGCATGCTCCGCGAGCAGGCCGAGCGGACGCCAAAGGGGCAGTGGGTGCGGGTAGTTGGCGGCTGGACCGGCGAGCAGTTCGCGGAGAAGCGGCTGCCGACCGTCTCCGAGTTGAACGCCGCGGCCCCCGACACCCCGGTGTTCGTCCTGCACTTGTACCAGTCGGCGATCCTCAACCGGGCCGCGCTGGAAGCCGTCGGCTTCACCCGTGACTCGCCGAATCCGCCCGGCGGCGAGATCGTCCGCGACTTCGCCGGCAACCCCACCGGCGTCCTGCTCGCCGCGCCCGCCGCCGGACTGCTCTACTCGACCCTCGCCAAGGGCCCGATCCTCGCCCCCGAGGACCAACTCGGCTCCACCCGCCACTACTTGCGCGAACTGAACCGCTTCGGCATCACCAGCGCCATCGACGCCGCCGGCGGCTTCCAGAACTTCCCCGACAACTACGCCGCCGTCACCGAACTCGCCGAGCGCGGCGAACTCACGGTCCGTATCGCCTACCACCTCTTCCCGCAGACCGCCGGGCAGGAACTCGACGACCTGCGCCGCTGGATCGGCATGGTCAGCCCCGGCGACGGCGATCAGTGGCTGCGCTGCAACGGCGCCGGCGAGAACCTCGCCTGGTCCCCGGCCGACTTCGAGAACTTCGCCGAACCCCGCCCCCAACTCACCGCCCGCGCAAGCCAGGACCTGGAGGCGGCGGCCCGGCTGCTGCTCGACAACGGCTGGGGCTTCCGCCTGCACGCCACCTACGACGAGACGATCCGCCAGGACCTGGACGTCTTCGAGAAGATCGCCGCGGACGGCGCCTTCCCGGCCGGCACCCGCTGGCTGTTCGACCACGCCGAGACCGTCAGCCAGGAGAGTCTGGACCGGATCAAGGCCCTCGGCGGCGCCGTCTCCGTACAGAACCGCATGATGTTCCAGGGCAGGGCCTTCATCGACCGCTACGGCGCCGAGCGCGCCGCCACCGCACCCCCGATCCGCGCCATGCGCGACACCGGCCTGCTGGTCGCCGCCGGCACCGACGCCACCCGCGTCTCCAGCTACAACCCGTGGCTCTCCCTGTCCTGGCTGGTCACCGGCCGCACCATCGGTGACACGCTCCTCTACCCGGCCGAGAACCGCGTGGACCGTTCCACCGCCCTGGACATGTATACCAGCGCGGGCGCCCACCTCACCGGCGAGGCCGACGTCAAGGGCACCATCACCGAGGGCAAGTACGGCGACCTGGCGATCCTGTCCGCCGACTACTTCGCCGTCGCCGACGAGGACATCGACCGCATCGAGGCCCTGGTGACCGTGGCGGGCGGCAAGGTCGTGCACGCGGCCGGCGAGTACGAGAACATCGCCGCCCCGCTCCCGGAGATCAGCCCCACATGGAGCCCGGTCGCCCGCTTCGGCGGCTTCCAGGCGGCGACCGGCGCACGGCAGGCCCGCGCGTTCGTGGACGCCGCCACCGACTCCGAGGAGCAGCGCGCCTGGCGCGAACGGCGCGGCGACTTCGACCACGTACCGCACACACCGTCCGTGCCGCACCAGCTCGGCGGCGCGCTCGACCCGCTGGACGGCTGCTTCTGACCGGCCCGGCGTACCGTCTTTCCCGACCGCCCACCTCGTCCCGGGAGCAGCAGCATGAGCGCCAGCAGCACGACCGGGAGCAACGCGAAGTCCACCGCCTCGGCCTGGGCACCGCTGGCCCGGCCGGTGTTCCGGGCGCTGTGGATCGCCCAGTTCGTGTCGAACATCGGCACCTGGATGCAGACGGTCGGCGCCCAGTGGCTGCTGCTCGGACACGGGGCGACGATGGTCACCCTGGTGCAGACGGCGTCGAGTCTGCCGATCGTGCTGCTGGCGCTGCCCTCGGGTGTTCTCGCCGACCGGTTCGACCGGCGGGCGCTGCTGCTGGTCGCGCAGTTCGCGATGTTCGCCGTGTCGGCGGTGCTGACCGTGCTCGCCTTCGTGGACGCGCTGTCCGCCGTACCGCTGCTCGCTCTCACCTTCCTCCTCGGCTGCGGTACGGCCCTGATGGGGCCGTCGTGGCAGGCCATCCAGCCGGAGCTGGTGGAGCGGGAGCAGCTCGGGCAGGCGTCCGCGCTGGGGGCGGTGAACATGAACCTCGCGCGGGCGGTCGGTCCGGCGCTCGGCGGTGTCGTGGTCGCGGCGGCCGGCGCGGGCTGGGTGTTCGGCTTCAACGCGCTGTCGTTCCTCGGGATCGCCGCCGTACTGCTGCTGTGGCACCGCCCGAAGACCACCGTCCCCGCCGCCGAGCGCGAACGGCTGCTGACCGCGCTGTACGCGGGCCGCCGCTACGTCTGGAACGCTCCAGGCATCCGGCGCGTCCTGCTGCGCACCGCCCTGTTCATCCCCGGCGCGGCGGCCCTCTGGTCCCTGCTCCCGCTGATCGCCGCCGACTCGCTCGGGATGGGGTCGGGCGGCTACGGCCTGCTGCTCGGCGCGGTCGGGTTCGGCGCGGTGGGCGGCGCGTTCGCACTGCCGTGGCTGCGCGAACGCCTCGGCATCAACGGCATCCTGGCCGCCGGTGCCGTCGTGTTCGCCCTCGTCCTGCTGGTCCTCGCCACCGTGCACGTCACCTGGCTCGCGGTCCTCGTGCTGCTGCCCGCCGGAGTCGCCTGGATCGGCGTCCTGTCCACCCTCAACGCGGCGGTGCAGACCCGCCTGCCGGGTTGGGTCCGGGCCCGCGGACTCGCCGTCTACCTGCTGGTCTTCCAGGGCGGCCAGGCACTCGCCGCCCCGCTGTGGGGCGCCCTGGTCCAGTGGCTGGGCCTGACCACGGCCCTCCTCATCGGCACCGCCGTCATGCTGCTGAGCGCGCTCAGCCTCCGCCGATGGCGGCTCTACGGCATGGAGGGCATCGATCCCACCCTCTCCGACCACTGGCCCACCCCGCCGCTGGTCTTCGTGCCCGGCCCGTCCGACGGCCCGGTGCTGGTCTCCGTCGTCTACCGCGTCGCACCGGACGACAGTCCCGCGTTCGTCGAGGCGATGGACAACGTCGCCCGCTCCCGACGCCGGACCGGCGCGCTCACCTGGGGCCTCTACCAGGACGGCAACGAACCCGGCCGGTTCATCGAGAACTACCTGGTCGGCTCCTGGGCCGAACACCTCGCCCAGCACCACAACCGCCTCACCACCACCGACCGGGGCTTCGAGGACACCGCCCGCGCCCTGCTCCTGCCCGGCACCACCGCCGAGGTCACCCACGCCTTCGACGCCTCCGCCGTAGGACCGGTCCACTGAGGGTGGGTGCCGGACACCCAGGAGAGGCGTGGCCTGGTTACCCCCGTGCGGGAACGCGACCGTGGAGCCATGAACACGAACGCGGCACCGCACCCCTTCGTCGGCATGTGGGTCACCGCCGACGGCCACATCCGGCAGGAACTCCTCCCGAACGGCCGCTACGACGAGGCCCGCGGCAACCGGCGGAGCGCCTACACCGGCAGCTACACCGTCACCGGCAACCACATCGACTACGTCGACGACACCGGCTTCACCGCCACCGGTGACGTCCGCGACGGCGTGCTCTTCCACGAACACCTCGTCCTGTACCGCGCGTAACCCGGTACGGCCATGGACAGCCTCGAACTGATCGTCGTCGTAGCGGTCGCCGTCCTGCTGACGGGCCGGCTGTCGCGGCGCACCGGCCTGAGCGAACCACTCCTGCTGCTCGGTGTGGGCGTTCTCGTGGGGCTGAATCCGTCCTTCGCGTCGTTCGCGCTCTCCCCGGACGTCGTCCTGCTCCAGGTCAAACGCGACACCCTCACCGACCTCCGCGACAGCGGCCGGATCGACGACATCGTCCTGCGCAGCGTGCAGGAAGTGCTCGACGTGGAGGAAGTCCGCCTGGGCAGGCCCTGAACCGGATCTCGCCCTCGAAGCCGACTCGACACCGTCTCACGCGCCCGTCTCAACCCGCCCGAAGGGGGCCCCTCATGAACACCCACGACACCACCAGCGCCGCCGTCCTCGAACAACTCCGCCGCCGGTCCGCCGACCCGCGCCGCCGCATCCTCCTCACCGGCGCGACCATCGTCACGATGGACCCCGAACTGGGCACCCTCCAGGGCGACTTGCTCGTCGAGGGCGACACCATCGCCGCGATCGGGCCGCACCTGAGCGTGGACGGTGCGGTGGTCGTCGACGCCTCCGGCGCCATCCTCGCCCCCGGCCTCGTCGACACCCACCGGCACGCCTGGGAGGCGCAGTTGCGCCGGATCATGCCCGACGTCGACGACCTCGGCGGCTATGTGATGACCACCCTCGCCGGGTACGCCACCGTCTACCGGCCCGAGGACATGTACATCGGCACCAGACTCGCGGCGCTCACCGCGCTCGACAGCGGCATCACCACCATGCTCGACTTCTCGCACAACTCCCGTACCCGCGAGCACTCCGAAGCGGCGATCGAGGCCCTCCGCGACACCGGAATCCGAGGCGTCCACGCCTCCATGGGACCGCACTTCGGGGACTGGGACCGCCAGTGGCCGGCCGACCTGACCCGCCTCAAGGACCGGTACTTCAGCAGCGACGACCAGCTCCTCACCCTGCGCCTGGCGACCCTGGCCACCGACGAGATCGCCGGACCCGCCCTCGCCTACGGCTCCGAACTCGCCCGCACCGCAGCCGATTTGGGCATCGGCGTCAGTGTCGACGCGGTCTTCGGCGAGGCGTCCTCGCGGGCGGTGCTGTCCTGGGCCGAGCACGGCATCCTCGGCCCCGACGTCACCCTGATCCACGCCACGGGTCTGACCGCCGAGGCATGGAAGGCGATGGGGGAGTCCGGCACCACGGTCGCGCTGGCCCCCACCTCGGACGCGCAGATCGGCCTGGAGACCGCGATCCCCGCCGTGGACGAGGCACTCGCCGTCGGCATCCGACCCGGCCTGAGCATCGACGTCGAAGTCGCCCTCGCCAGCGACCTGTTCACCCAGATGCGGGCCCTGCTCGCCATCCAGCGGATGCGCGCGGTCAACGCCGCGTACGGCACCGGCGGCGAGCTCTCCCGCATCACCACGCGCGACGTCCTCGACTTCGCCACCCTCCAGGGCGCCCGGACCAACGGGCTCGGCGACGTCACCGGTTCGCTGACCGTCGGCAAGAAGGCCGACCTGCTGGTGGTCCGGGCCGAGGACCTCAACAACATGCCCCTCAACGACCCGATCGGCACACTGGTGCTGGGCTCCGACGCCCGGAACATCAGTGCCGTGTTCGTCGCCGGGCAGCCGCGCAAGTGGGACGGCCGGGTCCTCGACGTGGACCTTCCCGGACTGCGTGCCGAGGTCGCCGCCTCTCGCGACCATGTGCTCAACACCCCAGCGCGCTGACGGGAGTTGATGCGGCGGGCGCCGAGGGTGCCCGCCGCATCGGTGGATCAGTTGGAGAACCAGGGGTTCCCGCCGCCCAGCGACCACACCGAGACCTTGGTGACGCCGAGGCCCTTGAGGACGGCCAGCTTGCGGTCCATGGCGACGCTGTCGACGTAGTCGTAGAGGACACCGCCGGAGGTCCAGCGGATCTCGCCGGAGGACGCGTCCCGGCGGCTCTCGACGGTGGCCGGGTTGCTGGAGAAGCCGGGGCTCTTCTTCATGCCGCTGAACTGGATGTTGCCCGTCACGGAGTTGAGGTCGCAGGGGTCGGGCGCGCTGTAGCCGTAGGAGGGCACGCCGATGATCAGGCGGCCCGGGTCGGGGATCTTGCTCTGCGCGTACTTGGTGACCTTCTTCAGCCAGTCGTAGGGGCTGATGGGCAGGCAGCGGGCGCCGGCGGCGGTGTCGAACTCCTCGTCGTACGCCATGATCACCACGTCGTCCACGCCGGTGGCGGCCACCGCCGCGTAGTCGTAGAAGGCGGCGTCCTCCGTCATCGCCGGTGCGTCGACCTGGAGGCGCTTGCCCTTGGCGTGCAGCGCGGTCGCCAACTGCCTCAGGAACGTCTTGTAGTTGGTGAAGTCGGCGGTGCTCCAGGACCAGTAGTCCTCCAGGTCGACGTCGACGCCGCTGAGCCCGGCGTCGCTGACGAGGGAGGTGACCTTGGAGACGGCCGCCGTACGCTTCGCGTTGCTGCTGACCAGGGCATGGACGTCGGCGGTGGTCATGCCGGAGAGCGTCGGGTACTGGTAGGCGGAGTGCGCCTTGAGGTCGGCGACGTTGGCCGCGCTGTAGGTGTTGCAGCTGCCGTCCGCGGTGGTCTCCAGGGTGACCGAGCCGTTGCCGCCCACCGACCAGTACTCGGGGTTGAGGGCGCCGTTCTTCACCCTGTTGTCGGCGTACTCGCTCTTGGCGGTGCAGGTGGAGTCGCCCGTCGAGCCGGGGTACAGCCAGGTCTGGAGCTGGACGCCCGAGGTGGCGGAGGGACTGGCGCCGGCCGGGACCGAGGCCGTACAGGCGAGCAGCGTGGTGACCGTGGAGGCCACGACGCCGGTCACGGTGAGTGCGTGACGCAACATGAGCGGTCCTTTCGGGTGGGGAGGGGCGTGCGGGATCGCCGCGTCGGCCGGAGACCGGCGCGGTGAACTCGGGGACAGGAGCGGCTAGTTGCTCCAGTAGGGGTCGAAGGCCAGGGTGTCGGCGCCGGGGACGGTGGTGGCAGCCGACCAGGAGCCGTCGACGACGCGTCCGCCGTCGGGCCGGCCGGCCAGCGACAGCCTGGTGAAGATGCGGTAGCGGTCACCCCGGTAGACGGAGCGGGTGAACTCGACCACCCGGCCGCCGGCGTCCCTGGCCGCCCGCTCGAACAGCAGGGCGGGGGTGTGCACGGACACGCCGAGGAGTTCGGCCTCCCACTCGTCGACCACGGTCGGCTCGATGCTCTGCGCGGCGTCGGTCAGCAGAATTTCGTAGCGGCGGCCGAGCAGCCGGTAGAAGGAGTCGGTCTCCAGGTCGCGGGCGGTCAGACCGGGCACCAGCGCGTGCGGCACATGCAGCGTCTCCACACACATCGGGTCGCCGTCCACCGTCCGCAGCCGGATGATCCGCAGGATCTGCTCGCTGGGCGCGATGCCCAGCCTGCGGCCGATCCGGGGCCCCGCGGCGACGGTCTTGAAGTCCAGGGTGCGGCTGGCCCAGGTGCCGTCCACACCGCCGACCCCCAGCGTCTGCGGCTGCCCGGGGGAGCCGCTGAGGTGCTGGGCGACCTTGGCCCGGGCGACGAACACACCGCGCCCGTGCTCCCGCACCAGCAGTCCGTCACGGACGAAGTCGTCGACCACCGCGCGCAATGTGGGGCGGGAGACCCCGAGTTCCTCGCACAGCTGCCGTTCGCCCGGGAGGGGGCGTCCGGTCCCGGTCTCCTCGATCAGGTCGAGGAGGTGGGTGCGGATGCGTTCGCGCTTCTCCCAACGGCTCTCACCGCTGACCATTCCTACCAACTTCCTTACCAGTGGTCATCTTGCGTGCAGGTTACTTCCGAAATGTTTGCTTGACAGCCCCCAAATAGTGCCCCAACATGTGCCCACTGGTCAATAAGTGGTAAGCGAATTTGCCGGAGGTCCCATGTCCGAGTCCCGTGGCGGACCCGTCACCCGCACCACCCGCCGCCCCCGCCGTACCGTGGCCGCGTCGCTGCTCGCGGCCACGGCCCTGCTGGCCGCAGCATGCACCACCGGCGGCGCCGCGTCGAAGGCGGACACCGGCGCCGACGACACCACGCCCGTCACCATCACCTTCTGGCACGGCCTCAGCTCCCCGCACGAGACCGCCTCGGTGAACGCCGTGCTCGCCAAGTTCCACAAGAAGTACCCCTACATCACGGTCAAGGCCGTCGCCGCCCAGACCGACGACAAGGTCAACCAGGCCATCCGCGGCGGCACCGCGCCCGACGTGGCGTCCTCGTTCAACGCCGCCAACGTCGGCGGCTGGTGTTCCAGCGGAGCGTTCCAGGACCTCACCCCGGACATCAAGGCCGACCACGTCGACATGTCCCAGATCCCGAAGGCCGTCCAGTCGTACACCGCCTTCGGCGGCAAGCGCTGCACCATGCCCTGGCTCGCCGACACCTTCGGCCTCTACTACAACAAGAAACTGTTCGCCAAGGCCGGGATAACCTCCCCGCCGAAGACCATGTCCGAACTGGCGGCGGACGCCAAGAAGTTGACCACCTTCAACCCGGACGGCTCGATCAAAACCGCCGGGTTCATGCCCTACCTGGGCGCCTACGAGATGCTCACCGAGCACCTCGTCCCCAGCTGGGGCGGCAAGTGGCTCACCGCCGACGGCCAGTCCAACGTCGGCGGCGACCCCGCCTTCGCCCAGGCGCTGACCTGGCAGAAGAGCCTGGTCGACTGGTTCGGCGCGAAGAAGCTGGTCACCTTCAAGGCCGGCATGGGCGACGAGTTCTCCGCGCAGAACGCCTTCGAGACCGGCAAGCTGGCCATGATGATCGACGGCGAGTGGCGCAACGCGTTCATCAAGAACGACAAGGCGGACATCGACTACGGCACCGCGGCAGTGCCGGCCGCCGACGGCAAGTCCGAGCTGTACGGGGCCGGTTACGTCGGCGGCAACGTGATCGGCATGCCGCGCGGCGCCAAACACCCGGGTGCCGCCTGGAAGTTGATCAAATTCCTCACCACCGACACCGGCGCCCTGACCTCGCTCGCCGACGCGATCGGCAACGTCCCCACCACCACGGCGGCGCTCGACTCGTCCTCGCTGGGCCTCTCCAAGGACCCGCACTTCGCGCCGTTCCTGGAGGTCTACAAGAACCCGCTCACCACCACCACTCCGGCCAGCGGCGACGGCGGCGGCTACCTCACCAACTTCGGTCACTTCGTGGAGAAGTGGCAGAGCGGCTCCGTATCCGACCTGAAGGCAGGTCTCGCCGCCGTCGACAAGCAGAACAACGCCGCGCTCAAGCTGGGGCAGTGACCGTCATGGCCACCCAACTCCAGCTCGCCCCCGCGCCATTGAGGGCCCGGCTCCGCCGCAACCGGCTGCGTGTCCTGCTCTTCCTCGCACCCGGCCTGGTCGGCTTCGCCGTCTTCCTCGTCTACCCCCTGCTGATGACGGTCTGGCTGTCCTTCACCAACTCGAACATGATCTCCCAGGCCCAGTTCGTGGGGCTCCGCAACTACCGCTACCTGCTGGACGGCGACCCGCTGATCTGGCACGCGATCCGCAACACTGCCTGGCTGGTGGCCGTCATGGTCCCGGCGCAGGTGCTCTTCGCCCTCGGCGTGGCCATGGTCACCGCCCGGCTCAAGGCCGGGGCGAGCCTGTTCCGCACCCTGTTCTATCTGCCCGCGCTGGCCCCACCGGTCGCCGCGACCGTCGCCTTCGTCTGCATGTTCAACCCCAACTCCGGCCCGGTGAACAGGATCCTGGACCTGCTCGGCATCCACGGACCGCTGTGGTTCAACTCGCCGGGCTGGTCCAAACCGGCCCTGACGCTGCTCGCCCTGTGGGGCAGCGGCACCATGATGGTCATCTTCCTGGCGGCCCTGCTGGAGGTGCCCGCCGAACTGTACGAGGCCGCCGAACTGGACGGCGCCGGCTCCTGGCACCGCTTCCGCTACGTCACCCTGCCGACGATCTCACCGGTCGTGCTGTTCGCGACCGTCACCGGGGTGATCGCCGGACTCCAGTACTTCACCCAGGCGATGGTCGCCTCGCAGGTCGCCAACGGCAACATCCAGCCCGCGCCCGGCTATCCGGACGGCTCCACCCTCACCTTCCCGCAGCAGCTCTACATCGCCGGCTTCAACCAGTTCCACGCGGGCTACGCCTGCGCGCTGGCCGTGGTGCTCTTCGTAGTGGCGATGGCCTTCACCGTCGTCCTGCTCCGCCGCGCCTCCGGCTTCGACATCGAGGAGGCACCGCGATGACGTACGGCTTCGAGGACGACGAAGGCGCCGTGACGGCCCACGACTTCGAGAACCAGGAGTCGCCACGATGACGACGACCTACGTACCCGCACCCGCCCGGCAGACCCGCGCCGCATCACCCCACCAGGCCGCACGCGGCCGGGCGAGCCGTCGGCGCAAGCTGGTCTGGATCGCCGAACACGCCGTCGCCGTCGGCCTGGCCTGCGCCTTCATCGGCCCCATCGTGTTCATCTTCCTCACCTCGGTGATGACCGACGGCCAGTCCCTCACCACCAGCCTGTGGCCCCACCACTGGCAGTGGTCCAACTACCGCACGGTCTTCGCCACCGCACCGGTCGGCACGTGGCTGGTCAACACCGTGCTCTACGCGGTCGCCGCCACCGCCGCCACCCTGCTCTCCAGCGTCCCCATCGCCTACGCGCTGGCCCGGCTCCGCTTCAGGGGACGCAACACCGCGTTCCTCTGCGTCATCACCATGATGATGCTGCCGCCCCAAGTCCTCGTCATCCCCATGTACTTGATGTGGGCCCGGCTCCATCTCACCGGCACCATCTGGCCGTTGGTCCTGCCGTCCCTGTTCGGGGACGCGTTCTCGGTGTTCCTGCTGCGCCAGTTCCTGCTCACGGTCCCCGAGGACTACCTCAACGCGGCCCGCATCGACGGCTGCGGCGAACTCCGGGTCCTCACCCGGGTGGTGCTGCCGATGATGCGCCCCGCGCTCGTCGCGGTCGGACTGTTCTCCTTCTTCAACGCCTGGAACGACTACTACGGGCCCCTCATCTACACCGGCGAGACGCCCGCCCACTGGACCCTGGCCCTGGGCCTGGCGACCTTCAAGACCTCCCACGCGGTGCAGTGGAACCTCACCATGGCCGCGACCCTCATCGCGATGGCGCCGGTGATCATCGTCTTCTTCTTCGCGCAAAAGGCCTTCATCGAGGGCGTCACACTGACAGGAGTCAAAGGTTGAAGATCACCGTTGTCGGAGGCGGATCCACGTACACCCCCGAACTGGTCGACGGATTCGCCCGGTTGGGACTGCCCGTCACCGAGATCGCCCTCGTCGACCCGGATCCCGAACGCCTCGACGTCATCGCCCCGTTCGCCCGCCGCATCCTGGCCCGCCAGGGCAGCCCCGCGAAGATCACCACCACCGCCGACCCGGACGCCGGCATCGACGGCACCGACGCCGTCCTCTTCCAGCTCCGCATCGGCGGCCAGGCCGCCCGGCACGTCGACGAGACCCTCCCGCACGAGTGCGGCTGCATCGGCCAGGAGACCACCGGCGCAGGGGGGTTGGCCAAGGCGCTGCGCACCGTACCGGTCGTCCTCGACCTCGCCGAACGGGTCGCCAAGCGCGCCCCGAACGCCTGGATCGTCGACTTCACCAACCCGGTCGGCATCGTCACCCGCGCCCTCCTCGACGCCGGCCACAAGGCGGTCGGCCTGTGCAACGTCGCCATCGGCTTCCAGCGCACCTTCGCCGACTGGCTCGGCGTCGACCACGAGCGGATCGCCCTGGACCACGTCGGCCTCAACCACCTGACCTGGGAACGGAGCGTACGGCTCGACGGCGTCGACGTCCTGCCGCGTCTCCTCGACGAACACGGCCAGGCCCTCGCCGACCGGCTGCGCATGCCGCTGGACGTGGTCCGCCGCCTCGGCGTCGTCCCCTCCTACTACCTGCGCTACTACTACGCCCACGACGAGGTCCTCCGCGAACAACTCGCCGAGCCGTCCCGCGCCGAGCAAGTCGCCGAGATGGAGGGCGACTTGCTGAAGATGTACGCGGACCCGGCCCTGACCGAGAAGCCCGCCCTCCTCGACAGGCGCGGCGGCGCCTACTACTCCGAGGCCGCCGTCCAGCTGGTCCACGCCCTCACCACCGACACCGGTGACGTCCGCGTCGCCAACGTCCGCAACAACGGCACCCTGCCCTTCCTCCCCGACGACGCCGTCATCGAGGTCCCGTCCCGCATCGGCGCGCACGGCGCGACTCCCTTGCCCATCACCGCCGTTGAGCCGCTGTTCGCCGGACTCATCGCGCATGTGACCGCGTACGAGGAACTGGCCCTGGAAGCCGCCCTGCACGGCGGAGTCGACCGGGTCGCGACCGCGCTGCTCGCGCACCCCCTGATCGGACAGGTCTCGGTCGCCGAGGAGCTGGCGGCGAAGCTCGTCGCCGCCAATCGCGAACACCTGAGGTGGGCCTGATGAGTTCAGGTCTGCTGCTGGCCGTCGACGGCGGCAACTCCAAGACCGACATCGCCGTACTGAACACGGACGGTACGGTCCTGGGCCGCGCCCGGGGCGGCGGATTCCGCCCGCAGGCGGTGGGCGTCGACGCGGCCAAGGACGTACTGGCCGCGCTGCGCGCCGAGGCCCTGGCGGCGGCGGGTGTCGGGGCCGACGTCGTGGTGGACGGGATCACCGCCTTCCTCGCCGGGGCCGATCTGCCGCACGAGGTCAAGACGCTGCGCGAGGCCGTCGGCGCCCGCCGCTGGGCCGTCACCCAGCGCGTCGACAACGACTCCTACGCCGTCCTGCGCGCCGGGGCCGGCAGACCCTGGGGCGTCGGCGTGGTCTGCGGCACCGGCATCAACTGCGTCGGCGTCGCCCCCGACGGCCGTACCACCGGCTTCGCCGCGCTCGGCCGGATCTCCGGGGACTGGGGCGGCGGCATCGACATGGGCACCTCGGCGCTGTGGCACGCGGCCAGGGCGGA
>NZ_JAWOAI010000247.1:0-14377 GCF_033194735.1 Streptomyces sp. W16 | reverse complement strand
CCCGGGTGCGCCGGCGCGGGCCCTCGGCCAGCCCGACGTCACGGGGCCGCAGCTCCTCGCGCCGCCGCCGCAGGAACTCCGCCAGCTCTTTCCGCTCCATGCCCGTCCGCGCCCTTTCTCGCCGGTGACCTCCGTCGTCGACCTCCATCGTCGCCGCTTTCGGTCACCCCAGCCAGGGATCCACGATCCATGGATAAGCCTTCCTCTCCCGCCCCCGCGAAGCCGCTCCTACGGTCGAGGCAGCGCCAGCCCCCCTCAAGGAGAGACCCCTCATGAAGCTGACCGGCAACACGATCCTGATCACCGGCGGCACCTCGGGCATCGGCCTCGGTCTGGCCCTGCGCCTGCACGAGGCCGGCAACAAGGTGATCGTCGCCGGCCGACGCAAGGAACTGCTGGACGAGATCACGGCCGAGCACCCGGGCATCGACGCGTTCGTCCTCGACGTCAGCGACCCGGCGTCGATCGCCCGCGCCGCCGACCGGGTGGCGTCCTCGTATCCCGAGCTGAACGTCCTGGTCAACAACGCCGGCATCATGCTGCGCGAGAACCTCCTCGACCCGGCCTCCCTCCCGGTCGCCGAGGACCACGTCACGGTCAACCTGCTCGGCACGATCCGGATGACGTACGCCTTCCTGCCGCTGCTGACCGGCAAGGACGGCGCGGCCGTCATGAACGTCACCTCCGCGCTGGCGTTCGTCCCGCTGCCGATCACCCCGACCTACAACGCGACCAAGGCCGCGCTGCACTCCTTCTCGGAGAGCCTGCGGGTGCAGCTCGCGCAGGCCGACGCCGGCGTCCAGGTGATCGAGGTCGCGCCGCCGGGCGTGCGCACGACCATGCTGGACCAGGAGGACAACGAGGACTCGATGCCGCTGGACGACTTCCTCACCGAGACCCTCGACCTGCTGCGCGAGCGGCCCGACGCGAAGGAACTCGTCGTGGAACGCGCCAGGTTCGTCCGCGACGCGGAGGCCAACGGCTCCTACGACACCGTCCTCGCCCAGCTCAGCGGCATCGGGGCGTGACACCCGAGGACGTCCCCGCCGAGCGGTCCGACGCCGCCCGCAACCGGGTCCGGCTGCTGGAGGCCGCCGCCCGCCTGTTTGCCGAGCGGGGCGCGGAGCACGTGACGATGCACGAGGTCGCGGAGGCGGCCGGAGTCGGAAAGGGCACGCTGTTCCGGCGTTTCGGTGACCGCGACGGGCTGCTCCTGGCCCTCCTCGGCGAGGCCGAGGCGGACTTCCACGAGGCGTACACCTCGGGTCCGCCGCCGCTGGGACCCGGGGCCGCTGCGAGGGACCGGCTGAGCGCGTTCGGCAGCGCCCTGATCGAACGGGTCGCCGCCGACGCCGACTTGGGCGCCGCGCTGGGCCGCCAGGTCGTGCACGAACGCCGATACGGCTCCGAGACGGGGCGGGCCTTCCACCACCACGTCTCAACCCTCCTGCGGGAGACGGGAGTTGACGCGGACCACGACATGCTTGCCTACGCGCTGCTCGCCTTCGCGGACTTCGAGACAGGGGACTATCTGCACGTCGGGTGCGGCATCCCCGTAGCCCGTCTCCAGGCCACCTGGGTGGACCTCGTACGGCGGGTGACCCACGACGGAACCGAGCCGACGGCGACTGTGAGAATGGGCCCATGAGCATCGTCAAGATCAACGTACTCACCGTCCCCGAGGAGCAGCGCGAGACGCTGGAGAAGCGGTTCGCGAACCGCGCCGGGACGGTGGACGGCTCGGACGGCTTCGAGTGGTTCGAGCTGCTCCGGCCCGTCGAGGGCACCGACACGTACCTCGTCTACACGCGCTGGCGTGCCGAGGAGGACTTCCAGAACTGGATGTCGGGGATGGGGCAGGCTGCGCACCGGGGCGGGTCCGGGGAGGGTCCCGCTCAGGGTGAGCGGCCGAGGCCCGCCTCGACGGACTCGACGCTGTGGACCTTCGAGGTGGTGCAGCAGGCGGGGCCCAAGGAGGGTTAGAGAATTTCGATGGTTCGGAACAGTGGGGGTTAAGGGCGACTCAGCGATCCAGGCTGCCACGCTCCACGAGTTCAACCATGGAGAAGGCCCGCTCCCCGACCTGAACGGGACGAGCGGGCCTTCTCTGTCTTGACAGCCTCCTACAGCCCGTCGGCCACGAGCTTGGGCTGTCCAGCCTGAACACCTTGGCAGTACCTCAGGTATTCACTGTCGGTAAGCGGGATTATGTGGTCAGTCAAAATAGAGTGCCGGAGTACGTATCCCAGACCCTCGACGCGTGTGATCTCCAGGCAGTCTTGCGCTGTGCCCCCAGAGAAGTCCGACTTGGTCCATTCGGCGTCCGAGAGGTCAGCAGCCAACAAGGCTTCAAGTACCTTCATCTTGTCAGTCATGCACCATCTCTTTTCGCCTGTTCCTCATTAGTTCGAGCGATCCCATCTCGTGCATCGCCACGTTTCTGAGAGCGTCCACGTACGTTCGAATCCCCCGGACATCTCCCGGCTTGTCCTTAAAATCCATGCCGGTCATCTGGTCGAAGGCCGCCACCGAGGTCTCGCCTTCACCCGCGAAGTCCAAGAGGGTAAACATATATGTCAACGTGGCTGGCGCGTCGAACGGGATGATCCGGAAGGACACGCGACCCGCCTCCGCGTCTTCGATCAGGGCGTCGAGTTGCTCAAGCATGACCGCCCTCCCTCCGACGACCTGGTGCAGCGCACCCTCGGAGAAGATGGCTTCGACGCTGGGCGGCGGCTCCTTCTCGAAGATCTTGCGCCGCTGAGAACGCATCGTTGCGGACCGGTCCGCCGCATGCGGCGTCACCACCGTGCCGCTGAGGGTAAGCACGAGTGACTGTGCATAGCGCTTCGTCTGGAGGAGTCCGGGTAGGACGTTGCCAGCCAAGGTCGTCATGCTGCTCGCGCCATCTTCATGCGCGACGAACTTGATCAGCGAGTCGGGCACGACACCCTGAAACTCGTCCCACCAGGCATCTTCAATCGCCATGCCCTCGGCGCGCATGGCGGTGAGCGTCGCCCTGGCCACGTCGTCGAGCCGCAAGACGCGGCAGATGATCGGCCACTCTTCATCCTTGGGCCAGGTCTCGCCCCGCTCGATCCGCGAGTAGCGGTTGTAGCTCTTGTGCTTTAGCGCACGAGCGACCTCGATCTGCTGCACCTTCTTGCCAGTGACGGTCGTGACCTCGCGCGCTTGCTGGAGCGCCTTGCCGAACCGCCGGCGGGCAGCCGAGGCGGCCAGGTTCACTCCCACGGCCATCCCTCCCTCTATGCCTGTAGGCGTCAGGGGCAGGGTAGCGCGGGGCGACTCAATTACGGCACTTCCGGGGGTAATTCCGGCGTCGGGGTTGCGTACGCAGTTGCGTACGCACCACACTCAGGCCTCACGCACCGGACAGAGCTCGTGGCGGTGCGTGATCGTCATGCGTGGCCACCCGAGGCCGCGCGCTGGAGGCTGCCATGCGCACAAATCAGCACCAACAGCAAGGCGCGCTCGACATGAGAACAACTTCTTTCCCGCGCAGGCCGGAGGCAGTTGGACCAGCACGAAAGTGGGCCATGGAGGAGTACCGCCGGGCCGGCGGCAGCGAATCCCAGGCCGAGACCTGCGCGTTACTGGTCAGCGAACTCGTGACGAACGCAGTGGAGTACACGGACGGCAAGAGGGTCGAGGTCAGAGTTTGGACCGACTTCCGTGTCGATGTCATTGACAGTTCGACGGAGAAACCCGAGATGCGGGGGCCTGAGAACGACGAGGACGAGCACGGTCGCGGTCTCGTTCTAGTCCAGCTACTTTCCTCTCATTTCGAGGTGACTGTGATGGAAGATTCGAAAATATGCAGCTTCTGGCTCGATGAGGGGTGACCAAAGTGCCGTCCACGGAAGTGCAGGAATTCGATTTGGCACTCCTGAGCCTGGCGGCCTTGGCAGACGACCCCCATCCCGACCGTCCCCTCCGCCTCACCGTGTTGGGCTATCGAGAGGACGAGGCCGGCGATGTCGAGACCGCGGTGGAGATACGCACGACGCCGGAGCAGTTCGGTTACCTGTTCGCCAATTGGCGCGCGATTCAGCTCAGCCTCGCGGACCGCGCGCGCAAGCAAGCCTTGGCTGAGCTGGCGGAGGAGTCGTCGGTGGACCGGGCGAGACGCGAGGCTCTCCACGCAGAGCGGGCCGGCCGTCCCGACATGAGCGACCTCACGACATGCATGGATGTCCTGGAGCGCTTCCGCCGAGGCCTGGAGCGCTCGCTGGGCCCCGCGCCGCAAGCCCCCCTCCCGCCGAGCGAGGAGCCCTAGATCGGTGGGACAGTCACGACCCCGCTCGGGGCAGAGCGCATGGCCTGGCTCCGACCGCAGGGAAACACAGAAGTCGGCCCGCGCGTCTCAACTCCGCTCAATCCGGGCCCCTTTCGACCTCGCAAGGCAGTAGCGGGAGGTGCCCAGGAAGGCTCTCCGCCTGCCCCACATGGACTCGACCGACGCGTTCCCCTCCAGTTGGCCGTCGGCCGAGCCCTTCCAACAGGAGATCAGCAGTGAGCAGCAGGACGACCAGCGTGACGGTGTGTGCCCTCATCGGAGCCTCTGGGGTTTTCCTATGGGCTGGCCTAGTCGCCGCGTTGGTTTCAGGGGGCGGCCAACGGCAGTGTTGCCGAACATGGTGCCCCTGCCAGGCCGAGGCTGGTGATCTCGACTTCATGGAAGACGACGTACCCACTTCCGCAACGCCTTTAGAGCGAGGCCGGCTGCCAATTCAGGGAGGGGATGACTCCAGGTCCGAGAACTAACGAAATAAGATCGAGAGAATCTGGATTGGCCTCAGCCTCGCGACACATCGCACCGCAGGCCAACCCAGGATTTCCACCTGCCTAAATTCCCTTAACGCGGTCTCACATATGCCATTTTCGATAGAGGCTCAATTCCCTCTTCAAATGGCCGAGTTGGCGCAGTAGTTTCCAAACGAGCGGGAAACTCCATCTGCTCGTACAACTATCAGGTGCTACATCGGAGGTAAATCTTGATCACTGCAATCAATGAGCACGAGTCGGTCAACGCCGATACGTCTCTGGACGACTGGAAGCTCGACGTCATCATCACGGACTCCCCCACCGTCGTGCCTGCCGACTGCGGCACCGGCGACGGGTGCGCCGGCACGTGTGCCTCGGCGTGCGCGAGCTGAGACCGGAGCTGGGCTGACGTCTGTCCGGGGCGGGAAACCGCCCCGGACAGACATGGCAGAAGGGAATCACGATGACACAGGCCGGACTCCTACGAAGCGGTGACGTGCTTCTCGTACGGGCCGCTGTCCTTCCGCTGCGCTCACAGACCATCCGCTGGCCTTTGGACAACGACCCTTCAGACTGCCGACGTTGGCTGGAGGAGGTGTGGGCCATCGCCGCCTTCTCGGAAGCAGCTCGGGCTGCTACTCCCCGATTGGCCCAGGCGGTCGACCGCGTTCTGCACGGTGGTGTCGTCTCGGCGAAGCAGCTCCGTAAGACAGTGCACTCCACCGCCCGCTACTTCCTGCGCGCCGCCGGCCGGCCAACGCCGTTCGGGCTGTTCGCAGGTGTCGGAGTGGCGGAGCGAGGGCCGTGCGAGGGCCTAATCGGCGCAGTGCACACGCCCCTGGCCCGACCGGACACCTTGTGGCTGGACCACGTTCGCCGTGGTCTCGCGGCTCGGCCCGACGTCGTGCCCCATCTGCGCTTCCGCGTAGACGACTTGGCAGTGCGACGCGGCGACGTCCTCGACGTGCCACTGTCCGGCGGCCGACTTGCGAGCACGCGTGTTCACCGTCCCATGGCCGTTCTCTTGGACCTCGCCACCGACCCGATGGCCGGGAGTGAAATCCTCGACCGGCTTTCGTTGTTGGGCGGCACCCCCACGCAGGCTAGGCAGCTTCTCACCGACGCACTGGAAGCCGGCGCACTGACGAGTAACTTGTCTGCGCCCATGACCGACACCGATCCTCTCGGGCACATGCTCCGCGTGCTGACGCCCGTGTCGACGAACCTGAAACCCGGCACGGCAGCCCTACTCGACGAATTGGCCGTCGTTCATCGCTTGTTCGCCGTACACAACACCGCCAAGTCCCCTGAAACAGCAGGGAAGTTGCGGAAGACGGCCGCCTCCAGGATGACTGGTGTCTGCGACGAGGGCCGGACACGGCTCAGCGTTGATCTACGGCTGGACGCCACGGTGCGCGTTCCCCAACTCGTCCTGGAAGAAGCCGAACGCGCTGGGGAGGCCCTCCTTCGCCTGACCAGGAACCTGCGGGAACAGCCGGTGTGGTCCGTTTACCACGAGGTTTTCTGGGAGCGGTACGGTGCCGACAGCCTCGTGCCCGTCCGCGAGGCCGCCGACCTGGCCGCCGGAGCCGGCCTGCCGGCGGACTTCCCCATGTCCCTGCTGACGGAGCCCACCGTCAGGGTGCTACCCCGCGATGAACTGCTGATGCGCAGAGCGTGGCAGGCAGCTCTGCACGACGCCCAGGAGATCCGACTCACGGACACGGACATCGCCGAGCTGAGTACCGCTGATCTTGATGAAGCGCCGATCGTGCCGCACATGGAGATGGCCGTACGCCTTCACGCTGAGACACCTGCGGCCGTCGACCAGGGCGACTTCACATTGTCCGTCCGTCCCGCATGGAGCACCGGCACGTTCTCCGGCCGATTCGCGGTCACGGTCAACGGCAACCGTATCGGCGCGGCGTACAAGGAGTTACCGACGCTGGTCGACGGTGCACTTGCCGCTCAGCTCTCTTTCACTCCGCCGCACCCACATGCCGAGAACGTCGCACGCATCCCCCTGTTCCTCCCTTACGTAATCTCTGTCAGTGAGCACAGGGAGCCGGCCGACAACGTGATCCCGCTCGACGACCTGGCGGTTATGTCGACCGGTAAGCGAATGCTGCTGGTGAGCATGTCGCGCCGCCGCGTGGTCGAGCCGGTCGTGCTTCACCCCCTCGCGCTGGAGAAGCAAGCGCCTCCCATCGCCCGGTTTATCGCTCTGCTCGCGCGCAGCTTCGCGGGCGCGTGGACTCGCTTCGACTGGGGGCCATTGGCGAGCGGAATGCCGTACCTGCCGAGAGTCCGCTACGGCAGGACCATCTTGTCGCCCGCGCGCTGGCGACTGACCGAAGGTGACCTGCCCGCTGGAGGATTCGAACCCGCTTGGCACGAGGCACTGTGCGGTTGGGCCCTCAACTGGAAGTGCCCTCGCCGTCTGGAGCTGTTCTCCGACGACCGGTACCTGCGTCTCAACCTGACCGAACCGATACACGCGCGGCTACTGCGCGCCCACCTCCGACGTCATGGGAACGCAGAACTGGTGGAGGCTCCCACTGACCAAGAACTGGGGTGGATCGGGCACGCGCACGAAATCACGCTGCCGATGATGTCTGCGCGTCCGCCGTTGCCGCACCCGGACCTCGCGGCGGCCCCCGTGGTCCTCAACCGGATGCTGCCGCCGCCGGGTGCCGCAGGGCAGCGGTGGGCACAGGCCAAGGTCTTCACACACCCGACGGTAATGGACCAGATCCTGACCCGCCGACTCCCGGAGCTGCTCGACTCGTTGGGCGGCCCGGTTTGCTGGTTCATCCGTTACCGCACGTCTCAAGAGGACGAACATCTCAGGCTGCGGATCGCCGCAGCGGACACTTCCACGTATTCCGAAGTAGTCCAGGCCCTGGCCGACTGGACCGAGCAGCTCCAGGGCAGCGCGCTGGCTTCCCGACTCGTTCTTGACGGCTACCGGCCCGAGTTCGGCCGCTACGGAACCGGGCCGGCTCTCGAAGCCGCCGAAGCCGTGTTCGTCGCCGACAGCGATATGGTGCGTCTCCTGCTCGCCGATCTTCCCAAGGCGGATCGCCGTGTGCTGTGTGCGCTCGGCATGATCGACGTGACGTGCGGTTTCCTCGGAGATGAAGAGGGGGTCCGCTGGTTGGTCGCCACTGCCGCCGACGCAGCCGGTCGGCAGGAAGTCACTCGGGCGGTGCTGAGCGAGGTCCGCACCGGTGTCCTCGGGCAGCGTGCGGGATGGACGGAACGGATCACTGCCGCGCGGGAGCAGCGCCTCAAGGCCCTGGGCGCGTACCGTGCGCAGCTCGACGGCCGGCCGCTCGGTCCCGTGCTGGAATCCCTGCTGCACATGCACCACAACCGGCTCATGGGCCCAGGCCTGGAGGCGGAGGCCGCGTGCCGCCACGCAGCGCGGCAGGCATGCCGGTCCCTCGTTGCTCGGAGGGCCGTCGATGAATGAGGTCACGCACAACTTAGGCCGCGGCCTGCCGGCGTCCGTCATTTATGAAGGGTTACTTGCTCAGGGCAGCGGGCAGTGGGAAGCCGCGCACCGTGCAGCGCTCACTATGGCGTCGGAACCGGCGACCGCTCACCCCGATAGCGCCGGCCTGTTCTACGGGGCTCCCGCAGTGGCTTTCGCCCTTCATACGGCCGGGCACCGCGCGTACAGGTCCGCACTCGGCAGCCTCGACAAGGCCCTGGCCACTCACGTGGCTGCGCGCCTGTCGGCGGCCGACGATCGCATGAGTACCGGCCAGCCTCCCCGCATGCGGGAGTACGATCTGATCAGCGGGCTGACCGGGCTGGGCGCGTATTTCCTGCACCGCGGGTCGAGCCCTGAGTCGCTTCACGGCGTACTGCGCTACCTGGTCCGACTCCTCCAGGACCCGGTCAGTGTCGATGGTCACCAGGTACCCGGCTGGTGGACCTCGGACAGCCCCACTGCCCGCCCCGAGGACACCATGCCCGCCGGACACGGGAACTTCGGGATGGCTCACGGCGTCGCGGGCCCCATCGCTCTGCTCGCGCTGGCCACCCGAGCCGGGCACACCGTACCCGGGCAGCTAGAGACCTTGGCAGCCTCGTGCCGGCTCCTGGAGCAATGGGCCCATCCTGAGCCGGAAGGGGGCGCAGCCTGGCCCGAAACCGTGTCCCTGGACGCTTGGTTGATCGGCCCGACACCTCGCTTCTACGCTGGTCGGCCCTCGTGGTGCTACGGAACTCCGGGAATTGCCCGAGCGCTCCAGCTCGCCGCGCTCGCGTGCGGCCGGGAGAACAGCCGCAGTCAGGCCGAGTCCCTCCTCGCCGCGTGCCTGCGTGACGCCGAACAGCTCGTACGCGTCACCGACGCCACGATCTGTCACGGGTGGGCGGGGCTCTGCCTCGTAGCGGACCTCGCCGCTTCCGATACCCCTGCCGACAGTCCACTCCGACGCACGCTGCCGAGCCTGCGAGCCCAGTTCACCACTCACCTGACTCAGAATCCGATACCCAAGGACCCTGGGCTGCTCACGGGCGCCGACGGCGTGCTTCTCACGATCCACACCCTCTTTCCCTCACGCCCCGTTGCATCAGCGTGGGGAACCTGCCTCCTCATCACCTGAAAGGAATCCAGTGAACGACGCATCCACCATCGACGAGCGGCGCAACCATCTCGTGGATGAGATCGTGGCCGGCCGATCCCTTCCGGCGTCCGTCGAGCTGGCCATGCGCACCGTCGCACGCGACCAGCACCTCCCGGGACTCGACCCGTTTTCCGCATACACCGACGAAGCCGTGAGCATCAAGGAGAACCCCGGTGGCCCACTGCCGCTCTCGCTCGCGTCCGTGCCGTCCGTCGTTGCGATGATGCTCGCCCAGCTCGACGCGCAGCCCGGCGACCGCGTTCTGGAGATCGGCGCGGGCACCGGCTACAACGCCGCGCTCCTGGCCGAAATCGTCGGCGAGGACGGCGAGGTCACCACCGTGGACATCGAACACGACGTGGCCCTGCACGCTCGGACCGCGCTGAACAAGACCGGATACGAGCGCGTCACGGTGATCGAGCGTGACGGTCTGAAGGGAGCGCCGGAGAATGCCCCGTACGACCGGATTATCGCCACCGTCGGACTCTGGGACCTCCCCCACACTTGGTGGGAGCAGCTCACGGACGGCGGCCAACTCGTGCTGCCGTTCCGCTGGCGCGGCCAGACCCAGTCCGTCTCACTCACCCGGCGCGGGGACACCTTCGTCTCCGACGGCATGGAGCTGTGCGGCTTCGTGCCCGTCATCGGTCAGGACGGCGAGCACAGCGTCGAACTCGCCGATGGGACGGTCCGTGTCCACCACGACCGGGACCAGCCCGTTGACCGCGACCTCCTCAGCGACGTGTTCTCCGAACCACTCGTGGAACTGTGGTCGGAGGCCCGTGTCGGCGGCCAGGAGCCGTTCGCCGGGGTCTGGCTGCGCGCCACCCTCTTCGACGACACCGTGTGCCGGCTGGAGGTCACCAAGGAAGCGCTGGCCGCAGGCGTGCGGCGGCCTGCGATCCCGGTGCGAAGCCCCGCTCTCGTGGTCGGTGGCTCCATTGCCTACATGGTCCTTCAGCGCGAAGACGCCGATCCGGAGCGGCCGTGGCGTCTGGGCGCGGCCGGTTACGGACCGGCCGGTGCCGACCTGGCCCGCAAGCTGGTGCAACACATCGACGCCTGGGGCACCCACCGCGACACCGTACCGACCATGACGATCCACCCGGCGGGCACTGAACGTGACAGCCTCGTCGCGGGGCACGTGATCGCGAAGGAAGAGACCGTCGTGGTGCTGTCCGTCTGAATGCCGGCGAGCCAATCGCGTACGGCCCGGAGGATGGCGAGAACCATGTCCATCTACCCGAGACCGTCTTCGAGGTATTCGGACGGGTTCTCGGCCACCCTCTTGCAATACGCCCAAACGCAGACGCTCTACTCGCCGGCTGAATCCGGGCTTGTCCTGGCGATGCGCCGACGGGCATCAGCCAGGAGCTGGTCTTCGAGTCGTCGGCTGAACACGGCTGATTCTCCCGGGAGTTGCTGCAGAAGTTGGGCAGCAGCTGCCAGCCCTTGAGCAACGCGCCACCGGCCTGCTGACCCCGCACCGCGCGTGTTCGCCGAGCTCTGACTGACCAGCGCTGCCGCCGAACGCCCCTCGCCGATGAGATCGGCGAGCACCTGGAGCACTTCAGCCGACTGGCCGCCCGGCACCAACTCGGTGCGGGAGCAGGGGCGGTGGCAGCCCTGGAGGGATGAGGCGTTCAGCCATCGGAGGCCACAGCCCGGACGGCGTCCACCCACACCGGCCGACCGACGCCGGTCACCTCCCGACCCTCAGTTCCTGACCGTCAGATACAACCACCCTCCCCAAGTACTCACGTTGGTCGCATCCTTCGCACTCGCCACATACTCGGTCCGCACCCGGAACTTCTGGCCGACCGCGTTCGTGAGGCTCAGGTGGGTCACCCCGACGCTGTCCGGGGTCATGGAGAAGCAGCTCGACGTGGTGAGCGTGTGCCAGGCCTTGTTGTAGTACTCCTGGGCCTGGAACCGCATGCACTGCCCGGACTTGTCCGGCGACACCGTGCCGGCCACCTGTGGCTTCACCGTGTGGTGGTAGACGCGGTAGGTGACCGTGCCGTACTTGGTGCTGGTGTAGTAACTGCCCAGCTTCTCCGCGATGTTGACCCGGTCGTGGACGGCGCGGGTGGCCGTCGCCGGGGCGTAGCGGTAGTCGCCCGCGAACGACGCGGTGAACGTCGTGTTGTGGGTGAGCTTGTACGTCGCCTTCAGGTTGCCGCTGCTGTCCACGGCCGCGGTCTTCACGAGCGTCTTCCTGCCGCCCGCGGGCGTCGCGTAGATCGACACCGTACGGCCGTTGTACGTCGTGCCGAGGTGGGCGGTGACGGTGGCCGTCGCGCCGTAGGTGTACGTCGACTCGTTGCTGGTGACGGAGACGGCCGTCGCGGCGCGGGACACCTGGACGGTCGCGGACGCGGTGGCCGCCTGGTGGGCGGCGTCTCCCGGGTAGTCCACCTTGTAGGTGTTGGTGCCGCCGATGGACGGGGTGTCCTTGACGGTGATCCTGCCGTCGGCGCCCACAGGGACCGTCCACGTGACGGGAGTTGTGGTGTGGGCCAGGTCCGTGCGGGACACGGTGACCGTCTCGCCGGCGGCGTACGGGGCGTCGCCCAGGGTGCCGCCGAAGGTGAGGGCGGCGGCGCGGGTGGCGGTCGCCGGGGCCTTGAGGGTGAGGGTCGGGGTGTACGGCGAGACCATCAGGGACGGCTCGTTGGCCGAGGGCTGGTACGTGGCATCGCCCGCGAAGGAGACACGGTAGGTGAACCGTCCGGCGGTGTCCGGGGCGTCGGTGACCGTGTACTGGGAGGTGGCCGGATCGACTGTGACCGACGGGAGTTGGACGGTCTCCTGGCTGTCCTCGTTGGTCCGGGACACCTGGAGGGTCGTGCCCTGGGGGAAGGTGCGGAAGTCCACCGAGCTCAGGGTGCCGGTGAAGACCACGGAGTGGGGCTTCGCCGAACTGATCTCCGGGTAGCCGACGTTGGTCGGCAGCCGCGCCACGTCCAGCTTCAGCGAGGTCGTCGCGGGCCGGTGCGCCGCGTCCCCCGCGTACGACACCTGGTAGGTGTTCGTGCCCTCGTCGGACCGGGTGTCGGTGATCGCGAACGTGCCGTCCGCGGCGACGGTCGCGTCGGGCAACTCCGTGCCGTCGCGGGTGACTTGGAGCTTCGCTCCGGCCGGGACGAAGCCGTTGGTGGTGAAGGAGCCGGTGAGCGTGAACGGGCGGGTGGGAACCGCGTATCCCGAGAGGTTCAGGGCCAGTTGGGTGTCGGTGAGCTTGGGCGCGCTCAGCACGTTGAGGGTGTAGGCACCCGAGGAGTCCTGTGTGACGCCGTAGAGCGTCCCGCTGTCGCCTCCCCACACCAGGCCGTCGGGCGCCAGGGTCCCGGCGGGCAACTTGACGTAGTTCTCGGACAGTTGGGAACCGGCGTAGAGGTACACCCCGGGCGCCGATCCCGTGGTGCTGCCGACGGCGATCGTGCCGTCGGCGTCGAGGGCGAGCGAGTTGGGCGCGGAGGGGATTCCGCCGGTGTAGTAGACGGAGGGGTTGGCCATCATCATGTCCGCCGTGCGGTAGGCCCGCAGCGCGACGTCGCTGGACGCGGCGAGCAGCACCTTCTTGCCGTCGCCGGTTACCTGGAAGCCGGTGCTCGGACCGCCGGAGACCCCTATGTGTGTCATGGCGTTCGCCGTGCCGGAGGAGACGTCGAAGGTGGCCACGTCGGTGTTGCCCGGGCTCGTCTCCTCGGCCGCGAGCACACCGCCGCCCGTCGCGAGCTGCGGCGCGAAGGACCAATTGGACAGCACGGACTGGGGTGTTGCGACCGGGGTGGCGGCGGCCGGGTCCACGGACCCGACGGCCCCCTTGCCGCCCGTCACGTACCCGTACCAGACCTTGCCGCCCGCCACCGCGACGGAGACGGGCCCGCTGCCGGTGCCGGTCGTGTAGCGCGCGGACTCGGTCAGTGTCGCCGTGTCGATCGCGGCGACCGCGTCACCGTCGGCGAGCGCCGCGTACAGCGTGCTGCCGTCCGGGGACAACGCGAGCCCCGTGGCGCCCTGTTCGCCGGTGATGGTGGTGACGGGGGTGCCGGCCAGGTCGGTCACCACGATGCCGGTCGAACCGGGCCCCTGGCTGAAGAAGATGTGCTGGTGAGCGGTGTCGACCAGCAGGTGCGCGTAGTGGGACAGCGGCAGCGCGGCCGTGCTGTCGGCCCAGGCGGCGGGGCCGGTGAGACCGACCATTGCGGTGGTCAGCCCGGCGACGACCGATATCGCCGCCGTGAGCGAGACCTGCTTGAGGCGCATGGAGCTCCTGTGGAATGTGTGAACAAGCAGGTCGGACCATAACTCCCGGCAGTGACAACCTCCCTGCCGGAGTCCCATGTCCTGGCAAAGATCCTCTGCTGCTTCTACGACGGCTCGTGCACGGCCGTCCTCAACTCGCGCAGGACGAGCGCGAGATCGTCCGGCGCCGCCGCGAGCCGCATCGGCCGCCCCCCGTTGTCGAGTTCGGCGATGTGCCAGTCGCCGGGGACGGTGTCACCGTCGCCGCCGCGCACTCGTCGTACCGTCCCGACGGTGAGCCGTTCCACCGGGATCCGGCGGGCCGCGAACCGGCCCGGGCCGGGGGTCACCGCGGGCGGGCCGTCACCGAGGGCGATATGGGTGCCGAAGCCGTGCGGGTTGTAGTCGGTGTGCTCAAGGAAGCGGGCGGACACGAACACCTCGCCGTCCAACTCGGGCGGCTCTACGGCCACTTCGGCCCCGTCGGCCGGGCGGACCCGGGTTTCGCGCCAGGCGCAGGTCAGGAGCGCGGCCGTGCCGAGCGTGCCCGCCGCCGACCAGCTGATCGTGGTGGCGGAGGCGAGCAGGGTCGTGGGGTGGAGGTAGCAGAGCGGCAGCAGCCACAGGGCCGTACCGGCGAGGGCGAACGCGAACGGCAGGGCGGAGGGCAGGACTTCGTCGGCGGGCAGGCGACGCCCGCG